>CAZUGW010000433.1:271-3038 GCA_964620055.1 uncultured bacterium | reverse complement strand
AGGGGTCAATAAAGTGCGGGCGGGGCGGGAGGACGGCCACCCGCCGGAGCCTTCAGCGGGTCGTAAAGCCTTGAAATCTTCTCCGCGCGTTTGCCCTTTGCCAGCTCATCACGAATCACCAATCGGATCGGGTTCCGAAAGTCCGCCTGGTGGTACAGGTACACCACTTCGTTGGTAAGGTCGAACACGATCGAGTATTGAGTGCCCGGCGTCTTCGTTTCGAGCGCGTCCTGCCTGGGTCGTGACGCGACGGAAGCGACCGCATCGCGGGCGAATTCTACGGTCAGGACATTCGGGTTCCTGAGCGTCGCATCCAGCTTTTTGTACCGCCGACACTCGATAGCCCCATCGACGATGGACGACAGCCTGAAGTTGGTCATGACCTGGTGTTTTCCATTCCCCCGTAAGACGACGTTTCCAGCCTCGATAATCGCGGAATTGCCCAACTTGTCGCCGATCATGATCTGTCCCTGCGGCAGCCCAATGTCGGCCTTTTCGATGATCACAAGCGCCTCGGGGACGGTGGCGCAGTTTCTCAGGACGTGGTCGAAGATGTACCCCTCAAACCTCGGCCTGCCGCTTCTGTTCGGTTCGCTCACCAGGTCCGTAGCCGCGCCCGCGAAGAACAAGCCCTGGTCGTTGACTCCCGACTGCGGGAATCCGTAGACATCGCTAGGCTTGACGTTGATCACGCCGCCTTCCGGGATCTCTCTCCTTGGCGATCTAAGCTTGCCTTCCTTTCCGGCCTTTGGCACGAACCAGACCTGGGTGTTCTGGTCGATCCAGTCCTTGTTGTCCCCGGCGAGGGCGAGCTTCCCGTCGAACACGAAGAAAACGGAGCATGCGAAGGACGTCCCCCAGCTCGCCACAAGCATCCCGAGAGCGACCGCGCGCCACATCCTCTTGTTCACTCTTTGCATTCTGAACGAATTTGTCGGGGTGGCGTTCGCTCCGCTCTTTTGCCGCCGAAGCCCCTCCCTTGTTTTTCGCGCAGCGGAAAATGAGGGAGGGGTTGGGGAGGGAGATCAGGGCCGAGGTCGATGACCGAGTCCGCCGTTTTGTCGGAGCGAAGCGGAGGTCCCAACCTGCCGGGAATCACGTCCAGGTTGGGCTTCCGGTCCGAAAATCGTAAATCGTCGATTGTCATTTCCGGCGACGATCATCGTGTTCCCCTGGTCCACCAGGCGGTGCAGGACCCCGAGAAGGTTCTTGACGTCCTCAAAGTGCAGCCCCGGTCGTCACGCGAGCGAGGGGACCTCAGGGGAACAAGTCCCCAGCCACCCAAGCCAAGAGTCACCCAAGATCGGGCAAGGAGGGAGGATGGCCACCAGCCGTGTTCCTCCAACTACTTGTCTGCAATCAACGCGTGGCGACGGAACCATGAAACGGTGCGAGCGTCTCGATCGAGCCGGTTCTTGCTCAGAACATGTCCGTCTCCAGCATAGACATGAAACTCGACCTCGCGTCCTTGGGCAACTAGTGCTTCACCGAGTCGAAACGCATGATGCGGATTGACAGTCTGATCCGCGCCGCCATGCATGATGAGGAGGGGGACGGCCAGTTTATCGGCCCAACCCAGCGCGGAACGTCGCTTTGTGAACTCTTCGCGAACGGAGTCAAAGTCCGGAATCAGTTGGCGGACTCCTTCGAGTTGTCGCGGGTTCTCCTTAAGCATGCGATCCAGATCCGTGAATCCGCCAAAGACCGATGCGGCACGGCACGGAAAGCCGTCGCGCAGAGCCTGGTAGACCATCATCGCCCCGCGCGATTCTCCATAGAGGAACACCTTGTCTTGAGCCGCAAATGAGAGGTTCCTCAATAAGCTGGAGACATTTATCAGGTCCGCAAGATCAGCTCCCCCCATTTCGTCGGTCCCTTCACCTCCGTCCGTTCCCCGATACATGGGCGCAACCACCGCGAACCCAGCCTTTGCGAGCCGATGAAACATTGAAATGACCTCAGGAGCAACGTCGCCACGCGGGCCACTGCCGCGATTGAAGACGACTGTTGGAAGCTTCACCCCTTTCTTGGAAGGCTGATAAAAGTATGCCACGACCCTGAGGCCGCTACTTGAATATCGCACCTTGCTAAACGAGAACTCCGAGTCTCCAATCGCGGCTTCATATTCCTCTTTTGTCGAAGCGCGCTGGGCCTCCCTGCTGGCCTCATAGGCAGGAAACTGATAAGGGATCGTGTCGATAAGAGTTCCATCGCCAAGCTGGTGGCCTGCAATGAGGAGAATAGAGATGGACGAGAACATGGCGAGACTTCCCTAGCGCAACCCATCCATACCGGTCAGACTATGAGGTCGGTTCCCAAGCCTAGCGACGGGTGTCCGGAGTGGCCCGTTCAAAACGTGTGATGCGCGTGCAATTGGATGGACCTCCCTGATTTGCAACTGCGCGTTTAGGGCCCCGCCAACGCAAATCGCTATTCCCACGTCGCGAACACTTGTCGCCTAGCTTCCCTCCTTTTCAACAACGACCTCAATTGCCGAGGATACAACCTCGACGGTCACTCGCCCGGGCGGCAGCAACTCCCCGTCAACCAGGAACGGAACCGGAGGGTCGCTCTCGATCTCCAACATCTTGAAAGTCCGATGCGTGACCTTGGGATGCCTCAAATGCGTGCCCTTGAAGACCTTCGGAAAAGCCAACAAGAACTCCATCCGCCCGAAGTCCTCCACAAGAACCAAATCGAGTAGTCCGTCCGAGATGTCCGCCGGCGGCGCAACCTGAATTCCACCTCCGTAACTCTTGGCATTGGC
>CAZUGW010000433.1:0-261 GCA_964620055.1 uncultured bacterium | reverse complement strand
ATCGCGCAAAGCATCGCCTTTCGAACAATTCGCTCGCCGTCGGCGACAATCTCCAGGTTCGTCGGCCGATAGGTTCGGAGTGTCTGGAGAATCGCCGCAAGATAGGCCGTTTTTCCTCGTAAGCGCCGAATGCCCGAGTTGATTCGTTCGGCGACCACCGCATCAAAGCCGCAGCCGGCGACATTCAGAAAGTGTCCCATTGCCTCTCCTTGACGCCACTTTCCCACGTCGATGAGCTTGCGATCGTCAGCGGCCAACGCG
>CAZUGW010000432.1:0-3038 GCA_964620055.1 uncultured bacterium | reverse complement strand
CCGAGCGGATAGAACTGGGTATCGATCGAGAAATTCTTGCGCGACAGGTTGGTGTAGTGGCGCACCGCGTCGAGCTCCGACACCTCCGGCAGCAGCGGACGCGAAGCGCGGCGACAAGTCTCGGGAATCGCGTTCAAGTCAGGCGCGGCCATTGGCGCCTGCGCTGCGTTACGCCGGCCGGGCCTGGATAATTCAAAAATCAGCATTTATCACCCCCTCGAAAGCACTCGCCTCTCGCCTCTCGCCTTTCGCCTCTCGCCTCTCGCCTCTCGCCTCTTCGTCCTTACGCCTTTCCGAGATACTCGCCGCACTCCTGGCATCTTTCGGCGTAAGCTGGCACAATCGCCCGACAAACCGGGCAGGGGGTGTCCATTTCCTCGCCAGGGATCTTCCCGCCGCGCTCGATCCCGGCCAGCTTGTCCTTGATCCGGCCGATCCAGTAGCGCTCCTCCTGGAGGGTGGGCGCGATCCGCACCGCCTCCTCGTACTCCTGGAGGGCGAGCTCGTATTGCTCGCGCCGGCGGTAGAGATCGGCCAAGAGCGAGTGCGCGGCCGCATTGGTCGGGTCGAGGTCAAGCGCCTCCCGGTACTTCGCGATATCTTCGTCGTCGAAACGCTGGCTGAGCTTTCGATCCGCGACCCGCGAATAATGCGACATCCCCACCACCGCCGCGGCGATGAGCAGCAGCATCGCGAAGATCGCCCCGAAACCCTGGTTCAACGAATACGACACCACGAAGAAGGTGACCAGGATGAGGCCGACCATCAGCATCATCGCCTCGGTGGCGGAAAGTGCGCGGTTCATCCAGGCCGAGAGGATCCAGTACGCGCCGCCCCCGGCCAGGAAAGAGACCAGCGCCACTTTCATGACTAGGATCGCCGCCGTCCCCACCATCCCACCGGACATCGCGCGTTTCCCCCTCCTTCCCAGAGGTCAGACGGGCTTGCCGTCGAGCTTCACCAGTCGGCTGTCGAATTCCACGCGGAGAGTCATCCCGATCTGGAATGTCCGCGGACCCTCCGCCGACTCCATCCGCACCTCTGTCTTCGTCTCCATCGCCAGGTTCCCCTTGTGCCGCAAGGCCACGCCTGTGTCCAGAGCCAGGTCGAGGGTCGAGACTTGGGTCTCCAGGCCGGTGAGATGTGCGGTCATTCCCAGGGCCTCGCTGCGCTCCGCGAAGACCAGCGGGGCGCGGGCCGAACTCGCGATGCGGGCCACCCGCGGGTTCTCGCCCGTCATCTTTACGAGGTGGTTGGTCTGCGTGGCCTCGCCCTTCACCCACTCCCACTTCATCCCGGCCTCGACCGGGCCGGAGGGCATGATCACCGGCAGGGACTGGGCCAGCAGGGCCGCGGTCGCGTCCTCCCGCATCCCGGGTGATCCCTCCGGGGTGATCGCTCCAGCGCCGAGGATCTCGCCGCGCGGAGAGACGCGCAACTCCACCGGCGGGAGGTCGAGGCGCTGCCCGCTGAAGGCGCGGGTCGCGTCCTTCACGCTGACCGTGCGACCCGTCACCCGGACGCGGGCGTTGCCCTCCGGGTCGGTGGAGAGCACTTCCTCTCGCACCTCGTACTCGGCCTCCACGTTGATGGAACGACGCTCCCCCAGACTGACCTGCTGTCCCGTGGCCTTGGTGGTGACGCGGTACTCGGTCACGCGGCCGACTTCGGCGCGGTAAGCGAGGGTCTCCGCGGCCAGGGCGGGCGCGGCCGAGACAGCCAGCGCGACGATGAATGCGAGCGGGTACGGCCTAGTCCTCATTCCTACTCCTGTGCTCCGGCGTGCCGGTTGGCCGGCGAGAGCGCCGCATCGAACACCCGGCGGGCGATGGGGGCGGCCGTCGCGCCGCCGTGACCGCCATGCTCCACCAGGGCGACTACCACGAGCCGCGGATCCTCCGCGGGCGCATATCCGGCAAACCACGCGTGCGGCTCGCCCCCGGTCGCCTCCGCCGTGCCGGTCTTGCCGGCGATGGCATACTCCGAACTGGCGATGCTGTGCGCCGTTCCTCCCGGCGCCACCACCGCCTCCATCCCGGCCCGCAAGGCCGCGATCGTCTCCGCGCGCAAGCCCACGCTCCGCTTCTCCCAGCGCCGCTCGGTCTCACCCTCGATGCTCACCAGCAGGTGGGGCTGGACCAGCCAGCCGCCGTTGGCGACGACGGCCACCTCCCGCGCCACCTGGAGCGGAGTAACGAGGGTATCGCCCTGGCCGATGGCCATCTGATAGGTGTCGCCGGCGTACCAGGGCTCGTGACGGCGGCTGCGCTTCCACGCTTCGGTCGGGATCAGCCCGCGCGATTCCTCAGGTACATCTATACCCGTCCGCTCCCCCAGCCCAAAACGGCGCGCCATCTCCGCCAGCTTTTCCGCCCCCACGCGCCCGCCCAGGGTGGCGAACATCACATTGCAGGACTGTGCGAATCCCTGGAGGAAGTTGAGCGACCCGTGGCCCTCCCGCTTCCAGCACCGCAGGCTCCACTTGCCCAGCGAGATGCGGCCGCCGCAGAAGAAGCGCGTCTCCTCTGTGCACGCTCCCCCCTCCAACGCGGCCGCGGCGGTGACGATCTTGAACACCGACCCGGGCGCGTAGAGGCCGCTCGTGGCGCGATCCTGCTGCGGCCGGTCGGGACCGTTGAGCCGCTGCCATTCCTGGCGACTGAGCGGTTTGGTGAACAGATTGGGGTCGTAGCAGGGGTGGCTGGCGAGGGCGAGCACCTCGCCGGTCCGCGGGTCCATCGCCACCACCGCGCCGACTCTGTCCCCGAGCGCCTGTTCTGCCGCGCGCTGGAGGTCCAGGTCCAGCGCGAGTCGCACGCGGCGGCCGCTCGTCGGCGGGGCCGTCCCCAGGGTTCGCACGACGCGCCCGGTGGCGTCCACTTCGATCTGATCGCCTCCGTCGGTCCCGCGCAGCGCGGCCTCGCACCTCTTCTCGACCCCCTCCTTGCCGATCAGATCGCCCGGCTGGCGGTCCGCGTTCTCCTGCCGCGCCAGGTCCTCCGGGCTGATCTCCCGCACATAGCCGAGCGCGTGCGCGG
>CAZUGW010000431.1:0-3040 GCA_964620055.1 uncultured bacterium | reverse complement strand
ATGGTGGATGCGGCGATCATCATGGTGGAGAACATCCACCATCGCCTGCACGCGAGCCGCGCCTTCGACCTGGAGGAGAAGCAGCGCGTCGCGCACGAGGCCGCGCGGGCGGTGGGCCGGCCCATCGCCTTCGCCACGCTGATCATCGTCGCGGTGTTCCTCCCCTTGTTCCTGATGGGCGGGGTGGAGGGCTTGATGTTCCGGCCCCTGGCGGTGACGGTGGCGGCCGCGATGCTGGTGTCGTTGGTGCTCGCGCTGACGCTCGTTCCGGTGCTGGCCGCGCGACTGCTCTCCAGCCGCGCCGGCGCAGAGGGCGAGGTCGGGTTCCTGAAGGCGATCAAGCGCCGTTACGTGGTGGTCTTGGAGCGCGCCTTGCGTCGCCGCCGGCTGACGGTCGGGGTGGCCCTGGGCCTGCTTCTCCCGGCCGGGCTCGGCCTGGCAACCGTTGGTCGAGACTTCATGCCTCACCTCGACGAGGGAGCGTGGGTGGTCTCTATCGTCACCCCGCCTGAGACCTCCCTGGAGGAGGGGGCGCGGATCAGCGAGAGCATAGACGCCCTCCTGCGCCGGAATCCTAACGTGCAAGAGACCGTTCGTCGTAACGGCCACTCCGAGCGGGCCATCGGGTGCGTGCTGCCCGTGAACACAGGCGAGGTCATCGTCAATCTGAAGCCGCGTCAGCAACTGACGAAGCGGGCGGATCGCGTGCTCGCGGAAGTGCGGGAGGAGATCGAACAGATTCCGGGAGTGGCCGCGGCCTTCACCCAACCCTTGCAGATGAAGATGGACGAGGGGCTGGAGGGCACGCCCGCGCCGCTGCAGGTCAAGCTGTTCGGCCCGGACGTCCGCGTGCTCGCGGAGAAGGGCGCGCAGATCAGGGAGGTGATGGAGCGCGTCCCCGGCCTGGCCGATGTGAAGATGGAGCAGGTGGCCGCGGCGCCGCAATTGCAGGTGAAGATAGACCGGGAGGCCGCGGCGCGGTACGGAATCTCGGTGAGCGCGATCTCGGAGCTGGTGCGCCTCGCCATCGGGGGTGAGGAGTTGACCCAGGTGTGGAAGGACCAGCGCAGCTACGGGGTGTTCGCGCGCTTCCCGGACGCCTTGCGGAGCGACCCGGAGGCGATCGGCAATCTGCTCGTGGACACGCCCGCGGGGCAGCGCGTTCCCCTCTCGCAGGTGGCGGCGGTGACGCTAACCGAGGGGCCGAACGTGATCTGGCGGGAGGCGATGTCGCGCCGGTTGAGCATTGATGCCGGCATCGAGGGGCGCGACCTGGCGAGCGTGGTGACCGACATCAAGCGGGGAATCGCGGATCTCGAGCTCCCGCCGGGCTACTCCGTTGTCTTCGCGGGGCAGTACGAGAGCCAGCAGCGGGCGATGCGGTCGTTGGCCGTCGCCACCGCAGTGGCTCTGTTCATCGTCTTCATGCTGCTGTTCACGGCGCTGGGATCGTACCAGCACGCGCTGATCATCCTCCTCACGGTGCCGAGCGCGTTCGTGGGCGGGGTCGCCTCCCTGTGGCTGAGCGGGGAGACGTTGAACGTCTCCTCCGCGGTGGGGTTCATCGCGCTGTTCGGGATCGCGGTGCAGAACAGCCTGGTGCTCTTGACCCAGACGCGGGAGTTCCTCGCCGAGGGGCACACCCGGGAGCAGGCGATCCGCCTGGCCAGCGTGCAGCGCCTCCGGCCCAAGCTGATGACCGCGTCCTGCGCCGCGCTGGGGCTGGTCCCCATCCTGCTGAGCGGGGGGATGGGCGCGGAGATCGAGAAGCCGCTCGCCATCGTGATGGTCGGCGGCCTCGTCACCTCCACCTTGTTCACGTTGCTGGTGCTGCCTGCGGTGTACCTGCTGGTGGAGCGGGCCAGAGACCGGGCCGCGATTCCGGCGGAGGTGGCTGCGGCGCGCTAGACGCGCCCTCCTCCCGCGTGTAATCTGAAGGTGCAATCACGCCTGGAGGACCATCGCCAATGCCCGAGCTTCCCGAGGCCGAGACCGTCCGCCGCCAGTTGGCGGAGGCCGTCACCGGCGCGAAGATTCGTCGCGTGCAGATTCACATCGGCCGCGCCGCGCGCAACCATACCTCGGAGGGCGAACTCGACGCGCTGGTGAAAGGCCGGACCATCCGCGAGGTGGGCCGGCGCGGCAAGGCCATCCTGCTCTTTCTCGACGGGAAGAAGCCCTCCACGCTTATCATCCGCCTGGGCATGACCGGGCTGATCAACGTCGTGCCTGCGAAAGAGCCGCTCGTCAAGCACACCGCGGGGGTGGTGGGGCTGACCGATGGGCGGCAGATCCGGTTCATTGACCAGCGGCAATTCGGGCTCATGGTGGCGCGGCCGGGGCAGGACGTGGACGCGATGCCGGAGTTCGAGAAGTACGGCCCGGAGCCGTTCTCCGAGGATTTCACTCCGGAATATTTGAAGCAGGCCTTCTCCCGCCGTTCCACCAATCTCGAAGTGACTCTGATGAACCAGCAGGTGATCGCGGGGATCGGGAAGATCTACGCGGACGAGATCTGCTTCCGCGCTGGCCTGCGCCCCACGCGCAAGGCGAACTCGCTCACCGGGCCGATGCGCCAACGACTCTGGGAGGCCACGCGCGAAGTGCTCACCGAGGCCTGCTCCTTCGGTGGCACCACCACGCCGGATGAGAGCTTTCGCGATCTCTACGGCCTGGCCGGGCGGTTCGTGGACCGACTGAATGCCTACCAGCGGGCCGGCGAACCGTGCCGCGTGTGTGGGACGGAGATCAAGCGCACCCCCATGTCGGGCGGGAGGGGGATGCATTGGTGCCCGAAGTGTCAGAAGTAGGGGCGGGCTGATTTACACGCGCGCGACCGGTAGCTATACTGCTCTTGGGAACAAGTGGCGTCGAGATGGAGGCGATCATGGCTGGGACGGAGCAGCGTCTGGCTTACCCACTCACTTTCCTTCTCAAGAAGGAAGGCGATCTCTGGGCGTCGCTGGCGTGCGAGGTGGACGTGGCCTCGTGTGGTGACACGCGCGAGGAAGCGCGCGAGATGCTCAAGGAGGCAGTGGCG
>CAZUGW010000430.1:1078-3052 GCA_964620055.1 uncultured bacterium | reverse complement strand
ATTCAGCCCCAGGATACTTCGATCTCGGCTCTGCATCTCCACCGTGGCGTTCGGCAGGCTTGCTACCACGTCGCTTAACACCCGCGAGGGAACCGTGATCGCGCCCTCTTCCTCCGCCTCCACCGCCACCGAACTCTGCGCGCCGATCTCCATGTCGTAAGCGACCAGACGCAATCTTCCACCCTTCGCCTCCAGCAGGACATTGCTCAGGATCGGAAGCGTCGTCCTCCCGGACACCACTCTTCCCACATGCTGAAGAGCCTCGTGCAACACCCCGCGATTGCAGATAATCTTCACTGGTCCTTACCTCTGTGCTGGGATTCCTGCTTCAACCGGATATTCGTTCTGTTCACCTCTAGAAAATCCCTCTACGCGCGCCTCAATTCACGCCGCTCTTTAGAGATCCTTTCTTTCTTTAATAAGACCTAATGATAATGATAAGGACAGTGATTCTGTGGAAAAGGTAGATCTTTCAGCTAAGTTACAGGTCTATCTATCCTTCACTATCTGTGAAAGCCTGGGGAGTCCTGGGGTCTCCGCTTGTCTCCGGCAAAGCGTGGGTCGGCGACAGGTCTTCTGTCCCCAGATTCACAGCAAGGCTAGGCGCCCGTGCGTAGCCTTGCCGCCAGTTCGTTCACCAAGGCCTCCACCGCCGTATCTTTCATCTGCGCCCGCACTCTCCCACACGCGTGGATAACAGTGGAGTGGTCTTTGCCACCGAAGGCGCGAGCGATACTCGGGAAGGACGAGTTCAACATCTCCCGGCAAAGATACATCGCGATCTGCCGCGGAAAGACCAACTGGCGGGTGCGCTTACGCGCCGTAAGCTCGGGAACAGTGAGGCTGAAGTGCTCGCTCACCACTTGCTGCACGGTGGCGATGCTCAGCGACTGCTGGGATCCCTCCAGGGAATGGCTCTTGAGCTGCTCCGCGGCCAGGTTGAGGGAGATCGGCGCCCCCAGCAACGACGCGGCCGCGAGCACGCTGATCAACGCTCCCTCCAGAGCCCGGATGTTCGACTTCACCAGCCGCGCGATGTAGCGCAGGACTTCCTCGGGCATCTCCACCTTCTCAGCCTTGGCTTTGTGCTGGAGGATAGCGACCCGCGTCTCCAGGTCCGGCGGCTTGATATCCGCGATCAGGCCCGACTCGAACCGGGAGCGAAGCCGC
Source organism: uncultured bacterium (assembly GCA_964620055.1). Taxonomy (GTDB): domain Bacteria; phylum Armatimonadota; class Hebobacteria; order Hebobacterales; family Hebobacteraceae; genus CAZUGW01. The sequence continues at coordinate 1,882 of CAZUGW010000430.1, read as the reverse complement.
GCGTCCATCACCTGCAGTTCCTTCGGGGGCCGATCGCTGGTGATCACGATCTGCCGCCCGGTCTCGTACAGGGTGTTGAAAACCTGGAAGAACTCCGCCTCCGTGCGTTCCTTGGCGGCGATGAACTGGATATCGTCCACCAGCCAAACGTCCACTTCCCGGTACTTCTTGCGGAAGCTCGCGAACCGGTCGTCCCGGATGGAGGTTACGACGTGGAAAGTGAAGGTGTCTCCGGAAAGGTACTCGAGGCGAAGCGGTTTCGCGGACTGCGCCTGAATGTGGTTTCCGATGGCCTGCATGAGATGCGTCTTGCCCAATCCCACCCCGCCGTACAGGAAGAGCGGGTTGTAGCTCTTCCCCTCATCGGTGGCCACGGCCTTGGCGACGGCCTTCGCCGCCGCCTCCGCGAATTGGTTCTGCTTCCCGACCACGAAGTTATCGAAGGTGTACTTCGGGTTCAGCGGGGTGCTCGCCAACTCGTCCGGCTGCCGGCGCGGCGCCGGGCGCGAGGCCCGCTTCCGCGGCCCGGGGTCGAGCTTGAGGTCCATCTGAGCAAGAGTGAACTTCACCGCCAGCGGTCGGCCCACCACCTCAGCCAGCGCGGCGGCGATGGCCTTGGCGCCTCGCTTCTCCAGCCAATCTCGCGCAAAGGCGGTGGCGACTACGAACTCAAAGGTATCCTCGGAAATCTGTTTGGGACGGATCTGCTTGATTGAGCTTTCAAAAGAGGGGCGGGCGAGTTTCTCGCCCAGCGCCCGCTGCACCTGCTCCCACACTTGCTGAGCCGACTGCTGCAGTTCGCTC
>CAZUGW010000430.1:0-1068 GCA_964620055.1 uncultured bacterium | reverse complement strand
CTCATGTCTCCCCCTGGTAGGGTTCCTGCTCTTACGGGCCGCACCCAGCCCGCCTCCCGCGGTGGCTGTCGCCGCAAACCGCCGATCGGACCAGGACGCCCGGCCAGTCAGTGGCCGGGCAGGGGGCTCTCCTTCCCCTCCTTGGGGCAGGCTGCATTTCGTGAGCAAATGGGCGAAGCAGGGATGATCGCTGGTGGGATGTAGAGTGGAGTCGCGAAGACGCGGGTAGCAATTATATCGTCGCGGTCTGAAGACCCTCGCCCTGACGTAATCGGTTGCGAAATGTCCCCAAAAACAGAGAGAAAACTGTGGCCAGGGAATCCACAGCAATATCAACACCTGTGGATAACTTCAACGTCACAACCACCTCTCGTTCCCTCGCCACACGACCCGGTCCGACGGGCGGTAATATAGCACAGCCCCGCGCGCGATGCAAGCGCGATTTTCAAGCGCCAATCAACCGACTTATTACGAAGACAACAGACCCTTCAACCGCGGCTCACTGAGAGCGGAACACCACCACTGTCCACAGGATTTCCCCCCGCCCAGAGAAGACCTTCACCTCCTCCCCACCTCTTGCAAGCGCCAAGTATCCCAAACCTACGCGCCCGTGCGCAAGCAGAATCACGCGGTCGGTTGTACACCTCCCACGCGAGAGAGTATAATCCGGCGTTCCGCCATGCCAAACACCGCCGAGAACACAACTGCCGGACGCAGTTCTCACCCACCGCAGGAGGCGCGACGCCTTCGCGCCGTCCGCCTGTGGACAGCGCTGTTCCTGGGGCTGATCGCGGCGTTCCTGGTGGACGAACCGGTAATGCGGGCGCTCTATCCGATCCACACCGGGCGCTTTGCCGTCGCCGTCCTGAACAGCGTGCGCTGGCTGGGGAACGGGCGAATGCAGCTACCGGCGCTGTTTCTGCTGCTCGTCGTTGGCGCCGTGGCCATCCGCCGCTTGCTGCGGGCCGGGGGGTGGGGATTGCTCGCGTTCGCCATCTCCGGCCTGGCGGCCAACGTCATCAAGGTCCTCGTTCACCGCCCCCGGCCGTACACGACGGCGCCAGCGCC
>CAZUGW010000429.1:2091-3059 GCA_964620055.1 uncultured bacterium | reverse complement strand
CTCGACGTAGACCTTACGGTCCAGCTGCTCAGGCAACAGCAACATGTGCACGGAACCGTCATACCCGTACTGCGCGCCGCGCAGCACCGTGCCGCGCAGTACGGTGATCGCTTCGCTGCTCAGGTTCTTCGGCATGTCAGGTCCCTTTCTTCCATGGCGGCAGCTCGTCCACACAATCGTCAGCACCCAGCGCTAGCGTGCTCCGAACCAACCCAGGCAGCTCGCGCTTGCTGCGATAGCGGATGTTCGAGTCGATGAACGCGTAAATCTGCGCTCTCTCAGACGGCATCGCCGCCAGCTGCGCCAGCGTCAGCGTCGGGTCTGCCGGCTTGCCGTCGATCACCGCATACACGTGCTTGAAGTGAACGTGCAACGGCGACTCTCCCCACGACTCAGCCTTGATGCCGAGAACAGCAAGCAGCTCAGGACTCGGCCGCGACAGGGGCGTTGGCAGTAACGGCTCCCACGGGAAGCGCATCGCGAGCGGTCGGCGCATCACTGCCTCCAGAGAATCGGATTCGCCACGTAGCGCACCCCGGACTTGAGCACCAAGCCAGCGCTCGTGACTTTCGAGATGTAGACGGACAGCGTCGAGCCCTGACCGGAAATATTCAGATTTGTCCCGATCTCCGACTTCAAGAGGCCCGCATGCTCAGGCCCCAGCGCCACAAGCAGCCGGACGATCTGCCCGGGCTTGCTGCGAAGCCGCGCCACGACATCCGCCCCCGTGACCCGCATCGGCGCGACACCGGCACTCCGCGCCGCATCCGTCGCGGAAATCTCGCCCTTGCCGGCCCCGGAGATATATCCTGACGTCCGCAACTTCGACAGGTACACGGACATCGTCGAGCCCTTCGGCTTGATGCCGCACAGCACCGCCAGTTCACCGAGAATCGTTCCCGGCCCGGCGTCGGCCAGCGCCAGGTTCTTTCCCTGCCGGTCCACGTACGCCTCTAGCCTGCCGCGGA
>CAZUGW010000429.1:0-2081 GCA_964620055.1 uncultured bacterium | reverse complement strand
AGCCCTTCGGCTTGACGCCGCACAGCACCGCCAGGTCCCGATAGCTCGCGCGCTGCCCGTCCGACCCGAGCAGCGCCGCCAACATCCGCATCTCAGCGCGCACCGCCTCAGACACGGACCGTTCTACCAGCCCGTACCGCTCGACCTTGACGTCCACGTACCCAGGTCCACCGTCAACAGTCTTGGCCTGAATAGTTGTCGGAAACCCTCCAGGTCCGTGTTTGATGATGAACACCGGCTTTCCGCCAGCGGCCTGAATCACAGCTGCATCCATCGCGGCCTTGTCGTCAGAATCACCGAACATCGACGGCATGCCGTTAGCCCGCACCTTGTCGCGGGACGCGGCATTTTCGTCAGAGTCGACCCCCAGCGCCTTACCGAGCGTCAGCACCCCCTGCGCGACAGCACGGTAGCCGTTCAAGATGGCTTGCTCGCGGTTCTCCAGCATGGTCAGCCGCGCTTGCAGCCGGACGTTTGCGGCCTTCATCGCCTCGTGCGCGATGCTCGACGCCACTGGCGAAGGTCCCTTCTTGCCCTTGGGCTCGACCGTGGCCAGCGCCTTGTCCAGCGCCGCCAGGGCCTCAGGCAGCTCCACCGGCGCCAGTGACTTTGACTCTTCACGCGAGCGTGCCGTAGGCGTGCTGCTGGCGTCGAAAGTCGTCTTCTTGCAGATGTCCACGCGCTGAAAGCAGCGCAGCCAGTTGGGACTCCAGACGTAGGCTTCGCCGCGCCGCAGCTTGGGCAGCTCGCTCAGCATCGCCCTGTCGCCGTCGTTCTCGACCACCCAGCTGGCCAGGGCTTTTCTTTCCTGAGACCCGTTGGTCTGGAGAACGACCAGGCACTCTGTCTGGTTCAGGACGTCTTTGTGAACGGCCTGGGGGCGCTGGCTGATCAAAGTCACGCCGACGCCGAAGTTCCTGCCCAGCTTGACCAGCGACTCGAAGGCCCCGACCATGCGCGCTGCGCTCGCGTCGACCCGTTGCGGCACGAACTCCTGGGCCTCTTCGATCACCAGGTGCAAGAGGCTGCGCGACTGACGCTTGCGGATCAAGAGCCGCTCGGCGAAGTCTGCCGCGAACCGCCGCCAGTCGGCCTTCGACCCGAACATGGTCACATCCAGGATAAAACTCGCCCCCGTATCGACCACGACGTCCGCCACGGCAGCCCCGGACGTCGCCGGCAGCGCGCGGTCGCCGTGCAGGCCGCCCAGCGTGATGATGGGCAGGCCCGGTGACTTGCCGTCGGACGCCAGGCGCAGACCCCACCAGACGCCGACGACATCCAGAATCACAACCTGAATGCCGGCACGCACGAAGCCTTCGACCAGGACGCCAGCCGCGTAGGTCTTGCCAGCGCCGCGCTTGGCGATGAACGCGAACGTCTGCGGCCCGGCCGTGCCTATGAGCCCCGCGCTGTCAGCCGCGGCCTCGTTCAGCGGCAGCCACAGGTTGTGGGCCAGCTCCAGGTTGAGACCTTTCGATTCGATGTTCATCGCGCCCTCCGCGGCGGCAGTTTCGCGTCAGGCGGCATCGCGCCATCGATGGCCTGCGCTACGGCTTCGCTCAGCGTGCTTCCGAAGAACGTCGCGGTTCGACGTCGCGGACCGGGGCTCAACTCCAGCGCCACCTGCGCCGCGCGCGATGGGGTCTCTGGGATGACGCGCACGGTGACGCGATAGCGTGCGTGCAGCCACGCGAACCTCCGGTCGATCAGCGCGATGTCGTCGCTCATGGGACCGTGCGCCTGGCCTTCTTGTCTTTGCTGACGAGCTGGACGAGCTTGCGGCCGATCAGCTCAAAGGTCCCGTCCAGCGCTTCGCCGTAGGGCCCGATACCACCGCACATCTCCCGCGCCCGAATGACCAGCTCTTTCACGTCGCGCGGCTCCACACCGCGTTTCAGGATGCGCTCCCGGCGTCTGCGCTCGATCACGAAGCCCTCTTGCCGCTCTGCCTCCCACTCGGCGGCGCTGGCGTCACGCCCAAAGCGCTCTGCTGCCTTCTTCTTATTCTTTTCCAGATCTTTTGACGGCATCACTTGATCTCGTCCAGCTCGATGCCGTAGTCCTTGAACGGCAGCGTC
>CAZUGW010000428.1:0-3062 GCA_964620055.1 uncultured bacterium | reverse complement strand
ATCCCGCAGGCGAGGAGGTCGGGGATGAGCTCGCGCACCGCGCCGCAGGTGTGATACATCACCTTCAGCCCGTAACCCTTGGCGTGCTCGGCGAGGCGCTTGACGTGGGGGAGGTAGAAGCGCTGGATCAGCGCGCGGCTGACGAACAGAGACTGCTGCGTGCCGAAGTCGCTGCCGAAGTAGTACACGTCGAGGCAGTCCGCGCACCGTGAGAACAGGGCCTCGTTGATGGCGAGGTAGGAGTCGGCCTCGCGCTCCACCAGCCGCGCGATCAGGTCGGGCTGGTCCAGCATGGCCATCAGGTACGCCGTCTCCCCCATGGCGCGCCGCGCCTGGGTGAAGATCGTCGCCCAGGCCCCGCCCAAGACCGCCAGCCCCGTCGCCCGCGCCTCCTGCGCGCGTTTCACGTAGCCCGCGACGTCAATGTCCTCCACCCCCGGCCACGACAGCCGCTCCAGGTCCTCCACCGTCTCGAGGCCGCTCAAGTCCGGCACGGCGCGGTACTGACTCACCTGAATGGTATCCGCGCCGAAATGCCGGAGCACCTCCACGCGATCCCTCGCCCCCATCTCGCGCATGACGCGCTCCCACACCTCCTCTTCGGCGGCGAAGTAGCAGGGGACGCGGTCAACCTCCTGGTGGGAGATGGCGCGGAGGAGGCGGGAGCGGGGGGAGAGGGGGGTGGTCACTTTCCGCCTCCGGCAGGCTTGAGCGTCGGTTGCCACAGCAGATGGCCCTCGCGCTCTGCGTCATACTCATGCGGCCACTTGGTATCCAGGCGGACCTGGTTCTGGCTTACCACCCCCGTGGGCTTTGCCCGTAGGAACCACCTGGCGTATCCGTCAGACAGCCCGATGTTGTCGCCTCCCATGTGCCGCGGGAAATCGGTGAGCAACTCTCGGCCGCCGTGCGCGTTCCAGCCGCCGTCACTTTCGAACAACGCGATGGTTCGGCTCGGATCGGCGATCGCGCTGGAAGGCTGCAGTGCCAGCGACGCGTTGTAGGCATAGGCGCAATCGCCGGCGGCATCCGGGCAGCGGAGGCTGTCCCTTGCCGCTAGTGACCTGCTACTTCTTAGGTAGTCCTGCGCCAAGTCAGTCCAGTGGTCGGCCGCGGGGAAGCGGTCCCAATCTGCGACATACATGTTGAGCGCGGTGGCGACGTCCTTGACGTTCACCAGGCATTGAGTCTTCAGAGCCGCCTCGTGGGTCCGCAGCATAGGGATGAAGAAAAGCCCCACCAGCGCCAGCCCGCCGCAGCCTACCGACAGCGCCAGCGCGGCACGGGCCAGCGTGAGCCCTCGTCTGGCCGGGTTGCGAGGATTGGTGAGCCGTTCGATAGCCGCACCGGAGGTGACCCACCCGGCCAGCGCCGCGGCTAGAGGCGGCCACCACCATCGGCCGACCCAGGCCGCCAGCCACAGGTTGTTCCGGTCAGAGGGCAGGAGGTGGGGGTTGCGCCAGAACGCCGAGAGCAGCACCGCGGTGAAGACCGCCGCAAGAGATCCGAGGACGAGGCCGGCGATGGAGAGGGGGTGGAGGGGCGGTCGCTCACTCATGCTGTTTGCTCCTGACTTCCGGCTTCCACTCCAGTTCGGCGGGCGGCGGATAGCCCGCGTATCGTTTCCGCTCCTCCGGGCTGAGCGCGTCGAGCCGCCGGTGCCACATCGCCCCGCCCGCAACAGAACCGTATAGGTCCAAGACCTTGTTGTGAAGGCCGTGTCTGGGCCGTCGGGTGAGCAACTCCGGGCCGCCGGCCGCATTCCATCCCTGGTCGCTTTCATAGAAGGCGATCAGATGCTTGGCATTCTCGAGAGCCGAGAGACGGCGGCCTGCGAGCGCACGATTGTAGGCGTATCCCGAGCGCAGCTTCGGCGCCGCGAGACAGACAAAGTCCTTCCGATCTGCTACGTATGGGAGCAGGAGGTCCGACCAGCAGTCGGCCGACGGCAGGACATCGTGGTTCTTGCTGGCATACATGCGCAAGGCCTCGGTGAGGTGGCGCAGGTTGGCCCGACACTGATCCTCCTCCGCGGACCCGCGCGCCGCCCTGGACACTACCCATTCTGTGTCCCATACGAAGAGTGTGACGAGCACCGCCAGCACCGTTGCCGCCCACCCCAGGCCCTTCGCGAATCCGCTCTTCCCCTGCCCGTACACGATGAGGAGGTTGTCTACGCAGAGCACGATCAGAAACGCAGGAAAGAACACGAGGCCCATCAATACCACCCCGGCCAGAGGGTCGCGCCAGACCGCCGCGACTGCTCCCGAAGCAACAAGGTAGGCCGCAAGAAAACCCCACCACAGCAACCGGCGGGCGGTCAATCTTCTCTTCGCGCCTTCGCGCCTTTGTGGTTCACTACCCTCCATTCGCCCCCAACCCCTCCTCCAACAACCTCACATCCTCCTCCAACTCCCCCGCCTTGCCGTTGGGATAGATCCCCACGCACACCGCGTCCTGGGGGCGCAGCTTGCTCGCGGCGTAGCGGAAGGCGGCGCGGGGTTCGTTGCGCGAGCAGGCCAGGATCTTGTAGTGAATCGCGGGCTTGGAGAGGTGTTGGATGGTCGCGGTCATGCGGTCCCGGTCGGCGTCGTGGAACCACTCCCGCGCGCCTCTGATGTGCTCGGCCGACTGGTCCCGCGGCGTGGGGTTGTAGTAGCAGCACATGTAGAAATCCACGTCCAGATGCTCGTCCACCCATTCGAGCGCCTCCGGCCGGTGGGCGGCCACGCCCGCGGGGAGGCCGGCGTCGCGAATCATGGCGATCACGGGCGCGAGGTCGGGGAGTTTGTTGTTGGCGAAGTAGTTGTCGGTCTGCCCGCCGTGGATGAAGGCCGCCTTCGCCCCGTTGCGAATCCCGTTCTCCACGCCGCGCTGAGGCGTGCCGAGCTCCGGGCAGGTCTGCGCGATCCACTGGATGGTCCCGCCCTCGGCCCAGTGCTCCCGCAAGAGCCGCATGATGTGATGATCCGCGCGGCCGATATGCGTCGTCACCCCCAACCCCTCCGCCTGTCGCAGCAGGGCCTTCATGTTGGCGGCGGTGAAGTAGTCCATCATCTCCC
>CAZUGW010000427.1:420-3066 GCA_964620055.1 uncultured bacterium | reverse complement strand
CGTCGAACAGGAACTCGGCCAGCGCCCGGGCCAACTCCGTCTTGCCCACGCCCGTGGGCCCGAGGAAGAGGAAGGAGCCGACCGGCCGGCGCGGATCCTTCAGGCCGGCGCGGCCCCGCCGCACCGCCCGCGCCACCGCGCGCACCGCCTCCTCCTGGCCGACGATGCGCTGAAGGACCCGCTCCTCCATGTGGAGCAGCTTCTCGGACTCCACCTCGGACATGCGGACCACCGGCACGCCGGTCCAGAGCGACACCACCTGGGCGATGTCCTCCTCTGTCACCACATTGCAGGTGGCGCAGCGGTCCTGCCGCCAGTCCTCCTCGACGGTGTTCAACTCTTCCCGCAGCCGGTGGCGCTGGTCGCGCAGTTGCACGCCCCGCTCGAAATCCGCCTCATCCCGCTCCAACGGGCTGATGCTCACCACCTTCTGCAACTCGCGCTGCACCGACTCCAACTCCTGGCGCAGCCGCTTCACCTCCTCCGGCGGCTCGCTGATCTGGAGCCGCACGCGGGAAGCCGCCTCGTCCATCACGTCTATCGCCTTGTCCGGCAGGAAGCGGTCGGAGATGTAGCGGGAGGAGAGGCGAGCCGCCGCGACCAAGGCCGCGTCCTCGATCTGCACCCCGTGGTGCGACTCGTACCGGGAGCGCAGCCCCTTCAGGATCTCCACCGATTCCTCTGCCGACGGCTCGTTGACATTCACGGGCTGGAAGCGCCGCTCCAGGGCCGGGTCTTTCTCCACGTACTTCCGGAACTCGTTCAGCGTGGTCGCGCCGATGCATTGGAGCTCGCCGCGCGACAGGGCCGGCTTGAGGATGTTGGAGGCGTCAATCGCGCCCTCCGCCGCCCCCGCGCCGATCAAGGTGTGCAGTTCGTCAATGAACAGGATCACCTCGCCGCTCGCCTTGCGGATCTCGTCGGTGACCCGCTTCATCCGCTCCTCGAACTCGCCCCGGTACTTCGTGCCCGCGACCAATCCGGCCAGATCCAGCGCCACCACGCGCTTGTTGTGCAGGGCCTCCGGCACGTCCTTGCGCATGATTCGCTGGGCCAGGCCCTCCACGATCGCGGTCTTGCCTACCCCCGGTTCCCCGATCAAGCAGGGGTTGTTCTTGGTGCGGCGGCTAAGGATCTGGACGACCCGCTGGATTTCCTTGAACCGCCCGATCACCGGATCGAGCTTATCCTCCGCGGCGGATTTCGTCAGGTCGCGCCCGAAGGCGTCCAACACGGGCGTGCTGGAACGGGTGCGCGAGGCCGGCGCCGGGGTGGGGCCGCCCAGCAGCTTTACCACCTCCCGGCGCACCTGATCGAGGTCCACGCCCAGGGCGCGAAGGACCCGCGCCGCGGTGCTATCCGTCTCCCGGATCAGGCCGAGGAGGAGGTGTTCGGTGTCAACGAAGTTGGGAAGCCCCAGCTTCGGGTTGAGCTCGCGCGCTTCGTCCAGCGCCAATTCCAGGACGCGGCGCGCCCCCGCGCTCCAACTGCGAGAGGTCTGCCCGGGCGCGCGGGTTTCCATCATGTCCATCTGGCGGCGAATCTCGTTCTGCGCGCGCCCCAGGCTCACCCCAAGCCGTTCCAGCACGCGCGCGGCCACGCCCTCCTGCTCCCGGATCAGCCCCAAGAGCACATGTTCGGTGCCCACGGTGTTGCCCCGGAAGCGGCGCGCCTCCTCCTTCGCGTATTGCACTACGCGGATGGCAGGCGGGGTAAAACGTTGCAGGATCTCGCCGTCCGCCATCTTAGCCTCCTTACTCTCGCGGCCGGAACCGTGCCCTGGTGCGCCACACGAAATGTCCACCTCGGGCCCCCGGCCCACGGGGGTGTCGCCACCGATTGCGCGCCTTACCGGCTACCCTACCGGCGCCCCTTCGGTAAGCGTCACCTCCTTAAACCGTTCCATAAGTCGCCTGGTAATGGGACCAGGTTTTCCGTCCCCGATCAGCCGCCCGTCCGTCCGGGCCACGGGCACGATCTCCGCCGCGGTTCCCGTCAAGAAGCATTCGTCCGCGGTATAGACCTGGTAGAGCGTCAGGTTGTCTTCGTGCAGCGGAATCCGCATCTCCGCCGCCAACTCGAATACCACCTCCCGCGTGATCCCTTCTAGTATACCCGTATGCACCGGAGGGGTGACGATCTCCCCGTTCCGTACGATGAAGATGTTGTCACCCGTCGCCTCCGCCACATATCCCAGGTGGTTCAGCATTATACCCTCGTGGGCGCCGGCCTTTACCACCTCGATCTTCGCCAAGATGTTGTTAAGATAGTTCAGCGACTTCACTTCCGGGTTCAGCGCCGCGGGCAAATTTCGCCGCGTAACGCACGTGATCACCTCCAGGCCGGTCTCATACACCTCCCGCGGGTAGAGAGACAGCCTGTCCACGATCACTACCACCGTCGCCGGCGTGTGGCAGTTCCGCGGGTCCAGCCCCAGATCGCCGCAGCCGCGGCTCACCACCAGCCGGATGTAGGCGTCGTGCAACCCGCTCCGGCGGACGCTCTCGAGCACCCCCTCGCGCAGTTCGGGCGGCGACAGGGGTACCTCCAGCAGGATCGCCTTTGCCCCACGGTACAACCGGGCCAGGTGCTGATCGAGCCGGACCGGATCGACCCAATCAAGGAACCTGCACGCGGGATCGGCCA
>CAZUGW010000427.1:0-410 GCA_964620055.1 uncultured bacterium | reverse complement strand
GGGCCGTCTCGAGCACGATCCGGCGCATGGCGTCGATCCCGCCCGGGAGCTCGAGCGCGAGCACCCGCGCGCCCGTCGCGAGGCGGCGCAGGTGGTCTTCGAGCCGGAACACGCGGCCGCGATAGGCGCGAATCCCTTCGAAGATCCCGTCGCCATAGAGAAACCCGCGGTCGAACACCGAGATCCTCGCCTCGGATCGCGGGACGAACTCCCCGTTTATGAACACGCTGGACTCGGTGGTGATCATCGTGTCTCTACGCCTGCCTCGGAATGGTAGCACAAACCCCGTGCAGTGACAACCGCCGCGCGGCGTGATGAAGAGAATGGTTCACAGGCGAGGGAGAGTTCGCGGCAGGGCGAGCGCAGAGTGGATCAACGACTGGCGGAGAGGCAGGGATTCGAACCCTGGA
>CAZUGW010000426.1:0-3071 GCA_964620055.1 uncultured bacterium | reverse complement strand
CCGCGTGCCGCTCGACCAAGTGACACGGGGCGAGAACGAACTGGTCCTACGCTGCGACTACCGCGACGCGCCGGAGTATGAGCTGGAGGAATGCTACCTCATCGGCGACTTTGGCGTGGACCGCCGCACCGATGCTATCGTTGCCGAGCCGGAGGTGATCTCGGCCGGCGACTGGTGCGAGCAGGGCTACCCCTACTATGCCGGCAATCTATTCTACGGTCAGGAAGTGAACCTCCGGCTGAAGCCTGGCGAGCGCGCCACGCTAAAGCTCGGCCCGCATTTCTCCGCCTGCCTCGCGGTGCACGTCAACGGCGAACTCGCCGGCGTGCGCGGCTGGCCGCCCTATGAGGTGGACCTCACGCCGCACGTCAAGCCCGGCAAGAATCGAATCGAGATCGAGGTCTGCGGCAGCCCGCGCAACCTCCTCGGCCCCAGCCACCTCGACGAAAAGCGCCCGGGTTGGACCGGCCCCAACGAGTTCATCCGCCTCGACCGCTGGGTGAAGGAGCGGAGCCTGGTGCCGTATGGGCTGTTTGGGGACGCGGTCCTGAAGGTCACGAGGTAGACGGCCATGCCCGCCCTCCGCCTCCCCCGCCCGCGCATACTCACCCCCGACAACCTGGAGCACATCCACGAGGCCGCCCTGCGTATCCTCGAGTCCATCGGCCTCTTGGTGCGCGCGCCCCAGGCCCTGGAGGCGGCGGCCCGCCTCGGCCTGACCGTGCAAGAGCAGCGCGTGCTCTTCGACCGCGCCACCGTCAACGCATTCGTGGAGGAGTTCCGCCCCGTAGGGGCACGGCATGCCGTGCCCATGCAAACCGAGGAGGAGGATCCCTCCCCCGATATCCTCCTCGCCCCGTGCCAGTACGCGGTGATGGTCCACGACATTGAGACCGACGCGGTCGTCCCCTTCACCACCGCTCGCCTGATCGAGGCGGCGAAGCTGCTCGACACCCTCACTCCCTACGGCGTGATCGCCAAGACCCCCGGCACGCCGATGGATGTCCCAGGCGACCTCCAGCCCCTCCTCAAGTACAAGATCCAGGCCCTCTACTGCCGCCACGGCCGCCGTCCCGTCGAACTCGGCACGCCCCGCGCCACGCCCTACCTGCTCGACATGGCCGAGGCCCTGGGCCATCCCGTCACCGTCGCCGACGTCTACGTCGTCAGCCCGCTCACCCTCGGCGGCGAGTCCTTCGACTGCGCGCTGGAGCAGCGCCACCGCCTGCAGAGCCTGTGGGTGAGCAACATGTCCTCCATGTCGGCCACCGCGCCGATCCGCCTCGGCGAAGCGCTCGCGCTCGGCGTGGCGGAGGTCGTGGGCGCGGCGATCCTGGCGCGGGAGGTAGTCGGACTGCCCGTGGACTGGTCCGTACGCGTCACCCCCTTCGACCCGCGCGCCATGTGCCTCACCCTCGGCGGGCCGGAGGAGTTCCCTCTCCAGTGGGCCTCCGACGAGGTCAACGCCTGGTATCACGGCCGCCAGCCCGGCCCCCCCTGGGGCAGTCTGCACAGCCAGGCCAAGCTCCCCGATCAGCAGTCGGCCGTCGAGCGCATGACCAATCTGCTTCTCTCCGCGCTCTGTGGCACGCGCGTCTTCACCGGGATCGGCCGGCTCTCCCTCGACGAGGTGTTCAGCCCGGAGCAGGCGGTGATTGATCTCGAGATTCGCGACCACGTCCAGCGCCTCCTCGCGGGAGCGGACGGCGACTGCGACCCGGAGGCCTGTCTCGCCGAGGTCGCGGCCGGACTGCCCGGCGGCTTCCTCGGGTTGGATAGCACGGCGGAGCTCTATGCGCAGACCTACTGGCGCCCGCGGCTCTTCTGGCGCGGCATGGTGAACGAGTGGCAGGCGGCGCAGGCGCCGGACTTGCGCGCCCGCGCCAAAGACCTGGTGCGCCGCCAACTCAAGCTCCACGATTTCGAGCCGGAACCCGAGGTGCGGCGCGCGGTGGAGCGGATCTATGCGGCAGCAGAGCGCGAGCTGACGAGTTGACCTGTCCCTCTGTCGGTCGGAATGTTCTATCTCCTCCCTTCCGCGTCCCCGGCTAGCGCGCTATCCTGACGTACGCGCCTGATCACGCGAAGAGGAGAGAAAGAATGCGAATGCTCGTACACGCCAAGATGCCTCACGCCGAGTTCAACGCCGCCCTCCGGGACGGTACCGCAGAGCAGAAGATGCGCCGGATTCTCGAGGAGACGAAGCCTGAGGCCGTCTATTTCACGGAGTACGGCGGCCGTCGCAGCGCCGTCATGATCGTTGACCTGGAGGACGCCTCCGGTATTCCCGCGTTGGCGGAACCGTGGTTCCTTGCCTTCAACGCTGACGTCGAGCTTCGCGTCGTCATGACCCCGGAGGACCTGGCCCGCGCCGGACTCTCTGCCCTTTGCAAGCAGTGGCCATAGCCGCTTGTGAAGGATCAGTGTAGCAGGCCGTCCACCTACCCCATCAACGGCAGGTTGAACGCCCGCGCGATGAACACCGCCATCTGGTCGCGCGCCACCACGAGCTCCGGATGGTACAGCCCGTCCGGGAAGCCGAAGACGATGCGTTGGGCCCGGCAGAACTCGATGTACTTGAAAGCCCAGAAGTCGGTTGGCACGTCGGGGAAGGTCGGTGTGGGCGGGCCGGGCGGAACCGCGGCGTCGCTCCCCGCCACCGCGCGGGCGATGAACACCGCCATCTGCGCGCGGTCCACCTCCTCGGTCGGCTGATACGTGCCGTCCGGAAAGCCGCCGACCACGCCGCGCTCCTTGGCGAACTCGATGTACTTGAAGGCCCAGTAGGTTCTCGGCACATCGGGGAAGGACGGACGGACTGGGCCCGCCGGCACGTTCGCGTCCCCGCCCGCGAGCCCCCGCGCGATGAACACCGCCATCTGATCGCGGGTCACCACCAGCGAGGGCCGGTACGTGTCGTCGGCGAAGCCGAAGGCGATCCCCGCGGCCGCCACCGCCTCGATCTCGAGGAAACCGAAATCGCCCGGGGTCACGTCGGTGAAGCTGATCCAGCGGCGGACGAACGCGTCGCTGAAGAAGTTCGTGTCACTCGCGACCAGGTTCGACGCGTT
>CAZUGW010000425.1:0-3078 GCA_964620055.1 uncultured bacterium | reverse complement strand
CACGGGCTTCCTGACCGGTGTGACCAGCGGGGATGGCGCGACCGCGTCACGGTCAGGTCCTCGGCAGGCAGCTCGAAGGCCTTAAGGATCACTTCTCCGTCGTTCCGCCATTCAGGCGCACGCACTACTAGCCGCTCTGCCCAGGCGGCCAGTTCCGTGCGCCTCGCCAGTAAAGCCGCCTCGTCAGGCTCGCCTCCGCGAAGCGCCACTTTCACGGCCCCGTGCGCTGTCTGGATCTCCTCTGCCAAGCCAGGCCACACTTCGAGAAACCCATCGCCTCGCTTCTGGACGATCCCGTCCTTCAGTCCGTTGATCTGGCCGAGCAGTTTGTCGCACGCCCGTCTCAGCTTCTGGATAGCCTGCGCCTCCTGCTTCGCCTCCTGCGCCAGCGGGTCTAGATCCGCAGTCGTCAGCCAGGAAGGATCTGGACCAGGGGAGGCAGCAAGCAGCCGGAGTGTCTCGACCAGCCAACTGCAGTCGCCGAGCGACACGATGGGCGCGACCCCGACGGCCTCGGCCGCGGCGGTAGCAGCCGCTTCAAGCTGCGCGAGGGAATCGTGACAGGCGGAGAGCAGCTGCACGTAGGTAGCGCGCACGGCCGCAGTGTAGGAGCGTTCGATGCAGCCCCGCCACGGAAACGACACACCTTCTAGCGCGATATGCCAGACTGTCTGGAGTCGCTGCGCCGCCTCGTTGGTCGTAGTGAGCACAGCAGGGGAGAGAGAGCCAATGCTCTTGCATTGAAACGGGATCAGCGGCACGTGGTGCAGCCCAGCCAGCTCGGCGAGGACATCGAAGACTGCAGACTCCAACGGGTGCCTGACCACGTGGAGCCCGTGCACGTAGTCGCAGAGCTGCCGGCGCCTCTGCACCAAAGTCTCCACCTCCTGGGCCGTCAAACCCTTGCCGGGCTGGAGCGTCTGCTCGAGGCAGCTATGCAGCTCCTGCACCATGACGCGCTTGTTCGCGGTGTGGCTGTGGAGCTTCAGACAGAAGTGGTCCAGATGGGCCCTCTTGAGCCGCTCGTAGACGACATCGAGCGCCGCCATCTTCTCGCTGACGAAGAGGACGGTCTTACCTGCGGCGAGTGACTCCGCAATGACGTTAGTGATCGTCTGGCTCTTCCCGGTGCCCGGTGGCCCGTGAAGGACGAGGCTGGCTCCTCGCTTCACCTGCTCAATGCATGTTAGTTGACTACTGTCGGCATCTACCACGAGGAAGCTGTCTGCCGGGTTCAGCGACCGGTCCAACTCGTGCGCCGTCACCTCGCCGCTCCCCAAGGTGGAAGTGGGTAGCGAATCCCCTGCCAGCCCACGCACTATCGGGTCTCCAAGAATGCGGTCTCCGTTCGCGCTCAGGTCTCTGTAGATGACGAGCTTGTGGAACGAGAACAGGCCGACCCACACCTCCAGTGACACTGACCAGCCCTGGCCGCGCACCTCGTCTCCCACCGCCTCGAGGTAGGCCAGCAACTCGCCGTCATCGGGGTCATCCGGAGGTGCCGGCAGCTCAATACGGAAGTCTGTGCGCAGCTTGACGTCGAGAGCGGGGTTCAGTGTCACTTCCTCTTCGGCGACCCGCAACTCAAACGGGTCGCGCGCTGACTCACGGCTCAACTCGAGGGGAATGAGCAGAAGCGGCGACTGCACCATCTCCTCGACGCCCATCTCCCGCCAGTTCAGCATCCCGATGGCCAGATAAAGAGTGCGTACGCCACGCTCCTCGAAGTCCGTGCGGGAGCGCCGGTGCAGGTTCTTGAGCACCCGCACCAACTCCGCCGGGTCCTGTACGCTGGTGGCAAGCTCGTCGACTTCCCGCGCAGGTGCAACCGATATCCCGGAGGTATCTGCTGGCGGGCGTTTGCGGGTATCCGTTTCTTCGTTCTTGTGCGGCTCCGGTGCCCAAAAGCACCACGGGCGGCCGTGGACATAGGATCGCTCGAAGATCTCCTCCATCGCAGGCGCCGCGATTTGTACACTGCCTCGTCGGCTGGGGCGGAAGAACAGGAGGCGGTTGCGGCGGGAAAGGTCTACAAGCTTCTGCTTCCACTCCTCGAAACGCTTCCGAACCCGGTTGTCCGCGGTGCCAATCTGTTTGGCAGACATCATGGCCTCTCATCAGCATGCATGCCGTGATACGCACACGCCACCCACGTCAACGCCTGAAGAAGACGAATGGCCGCCCGCATGGCCGTGACGTAATCCTGCATCCGCTTCACACTGCCTCGCCTCGCCCAGAATCGAGGTTACCGAACCCTGCATTAGTTCGGCGGGGGTGAAGGATGCTCCTCTTTGCTCCCGGTTCGCGTTAAGAGCGGCCTATACTGTGCTACCGCCCGCGCGTAGTGGCAAGCTGTCACGCCCTCGCAAATCTTCGCCCCCCCTTCATACATATTTCACAGCGATTCCTTAGCATGGCCACGGTAATCAGGACCCCGCGTTTATGCTATCAGTACAGGTTCGGAAGGCCTTACGAGAGTTCAGCCTTGACATCGCCTTCGAGGTGAGCCCCTCGAAGACGTTGGTCATCATCGGGCCGAGCGGCTGCGGGAAGACGACGACGCTGAATGCCATCGCGGGGCTGGTGGCGCCGGACGAGGGGCGGATCGCCCTGAACGGCACCACGTTCTGGGACAGCGCGAGTGGCGCGGATATGCCCGCGGAGAAGCGCCAGGTCGGGTACGTGTTCCAGGATTTCGCGCTCTTTCCCCACATGTCGGCGGCCGAGAATGTGGCCTATGGCCTGCGGGCCAGGGGGGCGCCGAAGCGGGACATTCCAAGACGCGCGGAGGAGGCGCTGTCGCGGCTGGGGATCGCCCATCTCAGCCAGCGGCGTCCCTGTAACCTCTCCGGCGGGGAGCGGCAGCGAGTGGCTCTGGCGCGGGCGATTGCCTGCGATGCAGAGATCCTGCTGCTGGACGAGCCGATGGGGTCGTTGGACGCGCAGACCCGCAACCGGGTGCGCGGTGAGTTGCAGGCCCTGCTGCATTCGCTCGGCAAGGTCGCGATCATGGTGACGCACGATTACGTGGACGCGCTCACCTTCGGGGATGTGATCTGCGTGATGGATCGGGGACGG
>CAZUGW010000424.1:0-3079 GCA_964620055.1 uncultured bacterium | reverse complement strand
GCTCACACCCTCCTCTCGTCCGGTGGAGTCCGCGTGATCTCAGGCGCGATCGCCGGCGGCTCGGCCGGCGGAGGCAACTCCGCGCCCCTCTCCCGCGCCAGCATCTGCAAGTCGAAGCCCTCTTTGCGGATGCGGGAGTCGTAGTAGAGGAGGACGGAGGCGGCTATGCTAAGCGGCGTGACGACGCTCTGCCCCACACCAGAAACGACCCCGCCGAGCATCCATAGTGCCGACTCAGGACCAAGCCCCAGTGGAGCAAGTAGAGCTTGTATTGCTCCCATGATGAGTAGCGCGATGAAGCCGACCACGAAGTTAAGAACAAGCACTTCCCCCCAGACACCGTTGCCGATCAGGTACTTGCTGCGCCAGATCGCCGCGAAGTTGCGCTTGCCTTCGATCACGAACACCTGTGTCACAAAGGCCACCCAGAAGACAACGACGAAGACACCCACCACCAAGGCGACAAGGCCCGCGGCCATCAGGAGATAGACGGCCAGCATCGTGACGAAGAACGGCACGAACCGCGCTCCGATATAGCGATAGGCCTCCCCCACGGTGGACTGGCTCCCCAGATAGCGATCCGAGATCGCCTTCGTCAATGCCCCCGTGCACAGGAGGTAGACGAACAGGCTAACCGCCATGCCCAGGTACGGGCCGATCTCAGGCACGGATTGGATCACCGCGAGCGGGACATACACCATCGCGGCGATCCCGAAGAACAGTCCGAGGTTGGCGCGGTAGAGTCGGAACGCCTGGTCAATGATCTCCAAGAGCCCCATCGGCCGCAACGCACGTGCAGATTCCATGGCTATGCCCCTCATACTGGATTGGCGGCCCAGGTGACAACGCCGACAGGAAGAGATTCCGCCGGGAGGAGATTACCACATCCCATGCGAGGAGTCGAGATTCGAGGAGTCGAAGAGTCGAGGAGGGAGCCTGGGAACAGGTAACTCAGACCGATACCCGATACCCTAGACGCGAGACCCGATATGAAGAAACCGCTCGACGTGATGTTCGTACTTGGCACCCGCCCCGAGGTGATGAAGCTCGGACCCGTCGCCCTGGAGTTGAAAGCCTATCCGAAGCAGTTCCGCGTCACCCTGGTGAGCACGGGGCAGCACCGCGACCTCGTCCCCCAGTACCTCCGCCTTTTCCACCTGGGCATTGACCATGATCTCAAGATCATGAAGCGCCGCCAGACGCTCGGCGACATTACTTCCCGCACCGTGCAGCGCATGGACGCGCTGCTGGCCCAGGGCAAGCCCGACGTGGTCGTCGTGCAGGGGGACACCACCGCGGTGCTCGCGGCCGGCTTGACCGCCTTCTATCACAAGATCCCCGTCGCTCACGTGGAGGCCGGCCTGCGGTCCCACGACCGCTACGATCCCTTCCCCGAGGAGATCAACCGGCGGCTGGTCAGCCCGCTGGCCGAGGTCAACCTCGCCCCCACGCCCTGGGCGAAACAGAATCTGCTGAAAGAGAACGTTCCGGCCGAGAGCATCTACGTGACCGGCAATACCACCATAGACGCGCTGCTGTACGCCGCGAAGCGCAAGCCCGAGCGCCTGGCCGTCCCCGCGGCCTGGCTGCGCGGGCGGCGGCTGGTGCTGGTCACCGCGCACCGCCGGGAGAGCTGGGAGACGGGGATTCGGGAGATCTGTCTCGCGCTCGCCGACCTCGCCAAGCAGTTTCCCGACGTGGTCGTGGTCTACGCCGTCCACCCCAACCCGCTGATCCGCGCCATCGCGGAGGAGGTGCTTGCGGGGGTGGACCGCGTGCATCTCCTCCCGCCACCGGATTACGTGCCGTTCGTGGACCTGATGAAGCGCTCGCATCTGATCCTCACCGACTCCGGCGGCATTCAAGAGGAAGCGCCGAGCCTCGGCAAGCCGATCCTGGTGATGCGCAAGACCACGGAGCGGCCGGAGGGAGTGACGGCGGGCTGCTCGCGGCTGGTGGGGACGGAACGCGCGGGGATCGTGGCGAACGCGTCGGCGTTACTCCGCGATCAGACGCAGTACGAGGCGATGGCGCACCGGGCGAATCCGTATGGGGACGGCAAGGCCTCGGCCCGCATCCGCAAGGCCCTCGCCTACCATTTCGGCCTCAGCCGCATTCGGCCCGCGGATTTCGGCTAACGCGCTCAGCGCTTCTCCTCCGCGTCCCAGCGGCCCTTGAACGTGACGATCCACGAGACGATGAAGAGCTTCAGGTCCAGTAGCAGGGACCGTGTGCGGACGTACTCCAGGTCGTACTCCAGCTTCTCCGCCGCCTCGCTGTAATATCGCCCATACACCTGGGCCATCCCGGTGAGCCCGGGGCGCACCTGGTGGCGCTTGGGGTAATCCGGGAGCAGCGTCGTGAACTGGTGGACGAACTCCGGCCGCTCCGGGCGCGGGCCCACCCAACTCATGTCCCCCTTCAGGATGTTCACGATCTGCGGAATCTCATCCAGCGCGGTCTTGCGCAGGATCCGCCCGAGGCGCGTCACTCGCGGATCGTCCCTGGTCGCGAGCACAGCCCCGGTACGACTCTCCGCGTCCTTTCGCATGGACCGGAACTTGAGCACTTGAAAGACGCGCCCGCCCCGCCCCACGCGCGGCTGGGAGTAGAGAATGGGCCGGCCGTCGTCGGCGACGATGGCGGCCCCGATCAGCAGCCAGGCGGGGGCTGATACCAGCAGCCCCAGCGCGGACACGACGATATCCGCGCCGCGCTTAAGCGCGTCTTGCACGGGGCGCTTGCGATCCTCGAGAGGGGTCACGGTCTGGTGTCCATCCTGAGTTTGGGTTAGCCTCCCGTCACTCCTGGGAAGACTTCCCTCCAGGAGCGGGACACTCCTGCCGCGCGCGGCGAATCCCGTGGGTCCGACCTCCGGTCGGACAGTGCAAGGAGTTAGCCATTCACATCTGCGTTATCGGGGCCGGCCATGTGGGCCTGGTCACCGCTGCGGTGTTCGCCGACCTCGGTCACGAGGTGGCCTGTCTGGACTGTCAGGCGGATAGGATCGCGCGCTTGCGCTCCGGGGCGGTTCCCTTCCACGAGCCGGGCCTGGACGAACTGGTGACGCGAAATCTGG
>CAZUGW010000423.1:0-3081 GCA_964620055.1 uncultured bacterium | reverse complement strand
TGAGCGCGGTGGCGCGTCGCATGGGCGTGCACGAGGGGCACGAGCACCGCTTTCTCGACCTGGTGTGCCTGGGCACGGTCGCGGACGTGGTCCCCCTCCTGGGCGAGAACCGCGTCTTCGTGCAGCACGGCCTCCGCCTGCTCCCCAAGTCCAAGAAGGCCGGGCTGGCGGCATTGCTGGAGGCCGCCGGGCTGACCGGCGAGGTGCTCTCCCGTCACGTGGCCTTCGCCCTGGCCCCGCGCATCAACGCGGTGGGGCGGATGGAGCACGCGCGGGATGCGGTGAACCTGCTCCTGACCTCGGACCCGGAGGAGGCGCGGCGGCTGGCGGCCGAGCTCTCGGAGCAGAACGAGCGCCGCCGCCTGGAGGAGCAACTCACCCTGGAGCAGGCCGAACTGATGGTGCACGAGCAGGTGGACCTGAGCCGGGAGAAGGCGATCGTGCTCGGGAGCGAGGGCTGGCACCCGGGGGTGATCGGCATCGTCGCCTCCCGGCTGGTGGAACGCTACCACCGGCCGACGTTGTTGATCGCGATCAGCGACGGCGCGGGCAAGGGATCGGGGCGCAGCATCGCCGCGTTCAACCTGTGGGAGGCCTTGTGCGAGTGCGCCTCCCTGCTAACGCGATTTGGCGGGCACCACTTCGCCGCCGGATTCGGGGTGAAGGTGGAACATATCCCTGCGTTGCGCGCGCGCCTGAACGAGGTGGCCGACGCGCGCCTCAGCCTGGACGATCTGGCCCCGACCGTCACCGCCGACGCAGAGGCGGAGTTGGCGGAACTGACGCAGGGGGCGGTGCAAGAACTGGGCCGGCTCGCCCCGTTCGGGATGGGCAACCCCGCACCGGTGTTCGTCACCCGCGACCTGCGGGTGGTCGAGGCGACCGGGGTGGGGGCCGGCGGCGCCCACCTCTCGCTACGCCTCGCGGACCAGGCCGGCCGGACGCTGGGGGGCATCTGGTTCGGGCACGGAGAACTGCGAGAGATAGTACACAGCGCGCCACGCGTGGATGTATGTTATCGTCCGCAGATTGACGAGTGGAATGGGAACGTGCGGGTAAGGCTGTTCATGGAGGACGTTCGAAGAGTCGAGGAGTCGAGGAGTCGAAGAGTCGAGTGATGTCCGGCGTGACGGAACGAAAACCTGCTTCCTATCTCGATCCGCTGTTGGAGCGTGTGGCGGAGTACCATCCGCACTTCGACCGCGATCTGCTCACTCGCGCCTACGAGTTCGCGGCGGAGGCCCACGCGGGCCAGAAGCGACTCACGGGCGATGATTACATCACCCATCCCGTCGCGGTGGCGCAACTGCTCACCGAGCTGGAGATGGACGACGCCACCCTGGCCGCGGCCCTCATGCACGACATCGTCGAGGACACCGAGCACAACCTGGAGGTGATCCGCAAGCGATTCGGCGACGAGATCGCCTTCCTGGTGGACGGGGTGACGAAGCTGCGCCAGATCCACTTCGACAGCCGGCGGGAGCGGCAGGCGGAGAGCTTGCGGCGGATGTTGTTGGCGATGGCGAAGGACCTCCGGGTCATCCTCATCAAGCTCGCGGACCGGCTGCACAACATGCACACCCTCGCGCCCATGCCGGAGGAGCACCGCAAGGAGGTGGCGCGGGAGACCCTCCAGGTGCTCGCCCCCATCGCCCACCGCCTCGGCATCTGGCGCTACAAGTGGGAGTTGGAGGACCTCGCGCTGCGCTATCTCGAGCCGGAGAAGTACGACGAGATCGTGCGCGCCGTCAACCGGACGCGGGAGGAGCGGCTCGTCACTCTGGACGAAGCCACCGAGCAGTTGCGCCTGCGGCTCCAGCGCATGGGCGTCCAGGCCGAGATCGAGGGCCGACCCAAGCACTTCTACAGCATCTACCACAAGATGCAGACTCAGGCCGTGGACTTCAACCAGATTCTCGACCTGGAGGCGATTCGGGTGATCGTGAACACCGAGCCGGAGTGCTACACCGCGCTGGGCGTGGTCCACGCGCTGTGGCTGCCGCTGCCCGATATGTTCACGGACTACATCGCCAAACCCAAGCCGAATATGTACCAGTCGCTGCACACCAAAGTGATCGGCCCGCACGGGCAGCCGATGGAGGTGCAGATTCGCACCTGGGCCATGCACCGTCGGTCGGAGTACGGCGTGGCCGCGCACTGGCGATACAAGGAGGGCGACCGCGGCGACGTGGCGGCCGACGCGAAGCTCTCCTGGCTGCGGCAATTGCTGGACCTGCACAGCGACCTGCGCGATCCCCACGAGTGGTTGGAATCGCTGAAGATTGACCTGTTCAAGGACCAGGTGTTCGTCTTCACCCCCAAGGGCGACGTGGTTGACCTGCCCGCGGGTTCGACGCCGGTGGACTTCGCCTATCGCGTCCACACCGAGGTGGGGCATCACTGCGTCGGGGCGAAGGTGAATGCGCGGATGGTCCCGTTGAACTACGTCTTCAAGAACGGCGACGTGGCGGAGATCGTCACCTCCTTTCGCCCGACGGTCAAACCCAGCCTGGATTGGCTCTCCTTCGTAGTTTCCTCGCAGACGAAGAGCCGGATCAAGGCCTGGTATCGCCGCGCGCAGCGGGACGAAAGCATCGTGCGGGGCCGGGAGCGGCTGGAGGAGGAGTGCGCGCGATTGGGCCTGCACGGCGGGGAGTGCCTCAAGGAGGAGGCGCTGGAGGAGCTGGCCCAGCGCCTGAGCTACACCGCGGCGGAGGACCTCTACGCGGCGGTGGGCTATGGCGACCTGGCGGCCGAGACGGTGCTGCGCCGGCTGCGCGGGGAGCAGCCGAAAACCCCGGGGAAGCGCACGACGCCGCGCAAAGAGCAGGGTCGTCTGCGGATGGCGATCAGCATCGGGGGCGTGACGGATGTGATGTTCCGGCTCTCCCGCTGCTGCGCCCCGGTGCCGGGCGATCCCATCGTCGGGTTCGTGACCCGCGGCCGCGGGGTGGCCGTACACCGGGAGAACTGTGCCAACGTCGCACACTACGCCCAACGCGATCCGGGGCGCATGACGCCTCTGGAGTGGACCCTGGGCGCGGAGGCCTACTTCCCGGTGGCGGTGCAGGTGGACGCGCT
>CAZUGW010000422.1:0-3081 GCA_964620055.1 uncultured bacterium | reverse complement strand
GAATGCGGGGTGTACGTGCAACTTGCTTTCGACGGAAGGGAGCTCACCGGCGAGACCGCGGCGGCGCTCGCGGGGAAGGCCGCGGCGCGGGGCGCGGAGGGGATGTACTTCCAGCACCTCGGGCGGGAGGAGGCGCGCGACGCGCTCGCCGCGGCGCGGGGCGCGGTTGGGGAGAGCTACCACCTCGCCACCGATGGCCCGGCCGAGACCTACCTCGAGTATCTCGACGCGTTTCTCTCCGAGCACACCGCGGCCGAGCGGGCGGAGATCGTGGGCGGGCGATTCGGCGCGCGCTGGTCCCCGATCCCGATGTTCACCGCAGTCTATCACGAGTACTGCGCGCAGATCGCCGCCGGTCCCTCGCTCGCCACGGCGCGCCTGCCCGACTCCCTCGCGGGGCGGGACTTCCAGACGCAGTTCTGTCTGGAGATCGCGCGCGGGATGATCTGGGGAAGGCAGCTCGCGCTGTCCCACTTTGCGCTGGAGCAGGCGAGGGACGAGCGCAACCGCCGCAAGCTCGCCTTCCTCGCGGCCGCGCTGCGCGCGCAGACCTGGGGAGTCGGAGCGGTCCTGCCGGAGGCGGAATTCCTCGGGCTGCTGTCCTTGGACGCGCCCAGCCTTGAGGTGGAACTGCTCGTCACCCCGCGCGATCAGCAGGCCGAACCCAGGGTGGTGAGAAAGCGAATGAGCCCGATGCTGGGCGCGGCCTGGCGCGTCCCTGGGGGCGGCAACGCACTCGTGATGGCGAATATCCACGACCACCCGGTGGAGTTTTCGACGCTGCTGCGGCCCGGCCGGATGATCCTGAACCCGCCGCTGCACCTCGTCGGGCGGACTTTCTCGGAGGACGGCGATGCGCCCGCCGCCACGCTGCGCGCCTCGGGAACGGAGGTCGGCGGACGGCTGCCGGCGCGGTGTGTGCTGCTGGTGACGCTGTACTGAGAGTCGAGGAGTCGAGAAGGCGAATGGCCGTTCGCCTCTTCGCCTATCTCCTCTTCGCCCCTTCGTGACGCGTCAGCGCTTGTCGTCGCGGTTGGGAGCCATCGGCGCCGGAGCGGCCGGGCTTACCATCGCACCGGCGGCGCTGGGTTGAGGCAGCGGCTGGGCGGGCTGATCCAAGAGGAAGTGCTGGGCCATCCCCAGCAGCGCCAGGAGCCCGATCGCCACCGCGATCAGCGGGCGCACCAGCGACCTGCGCCGGTGCTGCACGCGCGCGACGACCTGGTAAGAGGTGACCGCGCGGAGTACGCGCTGATCGAAATCCTGGCTGACCCTCAGTTCTTGGGAGGCGGCGCGGATGTAGTGCGAGATCCCGCTCAACTCCTGGAGCTCACCCTGACAGTGCGGGCAAACCCGCAGGTGGGCCTCGAGTCGCGCCTTGCGCGCGGCCGGCAGCTCACCATCCAGATAGGCCGACAGTTCGTTCTCGTACAGCCTGCAGGTCACGGTTTTCTCTCCCTGCCTTCCAAGAACTCGGTCCAGATCTCCCTGAAGGTGATGCGCGCCTTGCTCAAGCGAGACCGCACCGTGCCCACCGGCAGCCCTAGGGCCGCCGCGATTTCCTGGTAACTCAACTCGCCCTGCTCTCTCAGCAACAGCACCGCCCGCAATCCTGGGGCCATCTTCGCCAGCACCTGGCGGGTCACCAGCGTCTCCGCCACCCGCCCGCACGACACGTCCTGCGTTCCGGGCTCCACCGTCTCCTCCAGCGGCGCGCAGGGCCGCCGCGCTCGAATCCGGCCGAGGCACAGATTGGCGACGATGCGGTACAGCCACGTCGAGAACGCCGCCTGCCCGCGGAACCCACGGAGCGACTGGAACACCCTGACGAAGGCCTCTTGCGCCACATCCTCCGCATCCTCGGAGTTTCCGAGCATCTGGTAGGCCAGGCTCAAGGCCGGCTTCCGGTAGCGCGATAGAAGCTCCTGGAACGCTTCCGGCGCTCCCTGGACCCACGCCAGACCACGATCCGCCTGTCCTGCGTGAGGCCTGACGGCCTCTTCCATCCCTGCCTCCGTGATGATTCGACGCGTTGGTTGCGCGAAAAGTTCGCGGAGTCGCCCTGTATGGGCAACATTTTAGCGCGTTTGGAGGCGCGAAGCTAGTCCTGCGGAATAGATTCTTTCGTGGTGAGCGTGGTTCGGACTATGAAACTCTCCGTCATCATCCCGGTCTACAACGAGCGCGACACCGTCGTCGAGGCCATCTCTCGGGTGCGCGCCGTCCCCCTCGAAAAGGAACTGATCGTGGTGGACGACGCGAGCACGGACGGGACCCCGGACCTGGTGACGCCGCTCGTCGGGCCCGACCTCAAGCTGATCCGCCAGCCGCGCAACCGCGGCAAGGGGGCCGCCATCCGGCGCGGGCTGGAGGAGGTCACGGGCGAGGCCGTGGTCATCCAGGACGCCGATCTGGAGTACGACCCGGGCGATCTTCCCGCCCTGCTCGCTCCCATCGCGGCGGGAGAGGCGGAGGTGGTCTACGGCACCCGCGCCCCGGAGTTCCGGGGGATGCGATGGCAGAATCGCCTCTTCAACCGCCTCGCGGCGGCCCTGACTAACCTGCTCTATCGGGCGGGGATCAGCGACGAGGCAACGTGCTATAAGATGTTTCGCACCGAGGTGGTGCGAGCCATCCCGCTCCGGTGCGAGCGGTTCGAGTTCTGCCCGGAGGTCACCGCCAAGGTGCGGAAGCGCGGAATTCGCCTCCGCGAGGTCCCGATCCGCTACCAGGCCCGCGCCATGAGCGCGGGCAAGAAGATCCGCTGGTGGGACGGCGTAGAGGCGCTGTGGACGCTAGTGAAGTATCGGTTCGTGGACTAGCGGCGGCCGGGGGGACAGGCCTGGGGAGCAGAATTCGTCACATTTCTTGACAGGGCCGCGAACTAAATCGGAATTCGCCGCGTCAAATATGGCAGAATTGCAGGAAAGTCGTGGGTCGGCAGGGAAACTCAGGAGTGAAATCCGGGTGTTGTTCAACGTGTCACAAGGGAGTGGCTTAAGATGAGAACTGACCACATGCTTCGGAGTCGCGTTTGGGGGCTGATGCTCGCGCTGGCGACCGGCGGGCGCTACTTCCGCG
>CAZUGW010000421.1:0-3082 GCA_964620055.1 uncultured bacterium | reverse complement strand
ACGCATCCTGGCTAAGATCGCCAAATGTAAAGAAGCGTTAGGGACACTACACTAGTGTGCACGAGCACCGGGCGGGACCTGGCCTGAGCATCACGCCGACTTGCGCTCGGGGTGAGATTGCGCGTACTCGGAGGCGGCGAGGTCGAGGTACTGCTTGACCTCCGCGTCCGTCATGTCGTGGAAGTTATAGTAGAACGCGGCGACGGCGAAGAACACGGCGTCGGAGAGATGCAGCACCACCAGCTTATCGGCGACCCGCGCCACCTCGCGTGCCGTGCCTCTCGGGCTGACCGGGACGGCCACCACGATTTCCTTGGGCGAGCGCTGGCGGGTGGCCTGTACCGCGGCCAGCATGGTGTAGCCGGTGGCCAGGCCGTCGTCGGTGAGGATTACCACCCGCCCGGCGAGTTCGGGCTCGGGGCGGACGCCGCGATAGAGGGTCTCGCGGCGGCGCACCTCCGCCACGACGCGGGCGGCGATGCCGTCAATCTGCAACTGCGTCAGCCCGAGGTCCTCCACCATGCGCTCGTTCAGCACCCGCGTGCCATCGGGCATGACCGCCCCGAACCCGGCCTCCGGGCTCCACGGGATGGGGAGCTTGCGGGGGACGATGACGTCGAGGGGGCAGTCCAGGCTGCGGGCGATCTCGTAACCCACGGGCACGCCGCCGCGGGGGATCCCCAGCACGAGGCAATCCTCGGATTGATAGGAGGCGAGCCGTTCCGCCAACTGGCGGCCGGCCTCGCTCCGGTCGGTGAAGGCCATTCTCTGCATTAGCTCTCCCGCAGGTGGGTGGCCTGTTCCGCCAGTTTCCGCTTGACCGAGTCCACCCGGTAGTTCATGGTGAGGTCTTTGTCCCGCCGGTCGTCAATGCGGATGGTGGTGATGACCCGCGGATAGCCCATCTTGAAGCAGGCCTCGTGCATCTCACGCATCACGCCCAGCAGGGTCTCGAGATCGCCCTCCAGCGAGGTCCCCATGGGACCGACCTGGTAGTTGATCCCCCGCGTCTCGGCGACCTTCAGGGTCTCAACCACGGTATCGCCCAGGCTGGCGCCCTCTTTCCCCACCGGCGTCACACTGATCTCTGCTAGCACTGGCATCTTGCCTCCTAATAATCGCTGTCTTCTTTTGCCTTTTTACTTGTCAAGCTCCCAGCACGCAGATCGCCTGGGGCACGCTGATGCGCGGCGCCAGGCTCTCGACGATCACGAAGTCGTAGTCGGTCCCGCGCGGACCGACGAATTGCGCGGTCATGTCCTGCGCGAGCAAGATTTGCGCAAACTGGCTGCCCACGGCCAGCACCACGCCGCCCGACGCGAGCGCGGGCGCCTTCACGATCCCGCCGGTGATGATCTGACGGGCGTGCTCGAGCTGCGTAAGGTTGCTGCCCTCGTACACGCGGTAGAGCGCGTCGTACAGCCCCGGCGCGAGCGCCGCGGCGTAGGGTCCCGGGAAGCCGGCTGCGCCGAGGGCGCTGGTGGCGGCGATGAGGTCGGCGATGGGCTGACCCAGCCGAGACCAATCGTCGAGCGGCGTCTTCGCCGCCCCGGAGACGGTCATCACTCCGTCTAGGCCCAGCGCCGGGTTCCCGTGGAACACCAGCGCCTCCTCGAGCCGCGCGGTGGCGATGGCCGCGAGCGCGACCTGCGCGAGGTCAATCGGGTTGCCGGTCTCCTCGGCCGCCGCGACATCGCGGATCGAGAGCGAGAACTCCGACCGCAACATCGGGAGGGGTAGGGTTTGGGCGCTGGTCAGGGTGGCCGTCGCGCGGTGGAACGTCACCTCCCCCTCCGCGGGCTTCTCCAGCTTGCCGATGGCGCGGACCCCAAGGCCCAGAGGGGCGGAGATCTCCAGCACGCGGCGCCCGGCCAGTTGGGACGTCGCCGCCCCGATCACCGTTCGGTCAATCATCCCCCACAGTCGGTCGCTAATGGGAGCTGCATCTCGTGGTAGGTATCTCATGCTATCCTCCCTCGCCCGCGTTCGCCCGCAGGCTGCCGATGGTCACGGCGGGGGTCATATCAACCGGTGGGCCGCCGGCCGCGCCGTCAGCGCCGAGCTCGGCCGCCATCGCCTCCACCTCGCCGCGTCCTACGTCGAGGAAGTGCTGCTCGTCCGGGGCCAGGCGGCGGATCACCTCCAGGAACTCTCCGGCGTGCTGCCGCTCCTCGTTGGCGATGTCGAGCAGGACGCGCTTCGCCAACTCGTCATCCGTGGCCTCCGCATGGGCCACATAGAGGTGAACGGCCTCCAGTTCGGCGGCGACATCCAGCCGTAAGGCCCGGACCAACTCTGACTTCGTCATCTTGCGCGGCGCCAACCCCGAGAAGGGGTTCACGAACTCCGGCATGTCTCACCTCCGCTGATCTTGGCGCGGCTGGCATCCCCCCGCGCCCGACACCGGCAGTCCGGTCCTGTCTGCCGCGTAAGTATACCTGTACATAGGGCGACCGACGGTTGTCCATTCCTGAGGGCGTGTGCAATTCTGTGCACAATCGCACTCTCTTGGAGGAGAAGCGCTCTATCAGGCTGGGTGCGAACGTATCTCATTGTCAGAAAAAACTGACATGATGTCCCGCTAGCGGAGAAGGCGAAATGAGGACCTGGGCCTTACCGTTGCAGGACGTAGGCGCGCGACGTTCGCTGGAGCAACCGGCAGAGCTGCACCGTCTGCACGTTACTGATCGCGCGCGGCACCCGGCCTGTTTCGCCACTACGTCTCCACGATCACCTGTCAGTGCTTTTCCCCGCCTCTCGTCCGATGACAAAGCCCAGCGCATCGGGCACCCCGACTCGTTGAGCCCACCGGCGCGGGGACGCGGCCGATGGAGGCTATCCCTGCGATGTGGAATAGAACTGAAAACAGCGTCGCACGGCCGGGACCTGAGGCGGGCCGTGCTAACGTTCGCGGCCGGAGGGCGCGACTGTCGTCCGCTCCCCCGCGCGGGAGAGCGAGCGCGCTGTTGAGGGCGAGGTTCTAGGGTGACCGTTCGGAGTAGGACTCGTTTGGCCACAGTCGTGGCTTTGGTGGGCGCGGCCGCGGTCGCGTGGGTGTCGCTGCACGTCATCTTATCCCATG
>CAZUGW010000420.1:0-3084 GCA_964620055.1 uncultured bacterium | reverse complement strand
GTCCGCCGGTCTGGTCACCATGACCGGCGGCAATCTCAGCGCCCGCGACCCGGAGACGAATCTCGTGGTGATCAAGCCGAGCGGGGTGCTCTACGCCTCGCTCGCCCCTGAGGACATGGCGGTGGTCGCGCTCGACGGCGAGCAGGTGGAGGGGCGGCTGAAGCCGTCGGTGGACATCGCGACGCATCTCTACGTCTATCGGAGCCGCGCCGACGTCAACGGGATGGTTCACACCCACTCGAATTACGCGACGGCCTTCGCGGCCCTGGGGCGCGGGATCCCGTGTGCGCTCACGGCCATCGCGGACGAGTTCGGGGGGGCCATCCCTATCGGCGAATACGCGCCCGTGGGCGAGGAGGAGATCGGCCGGGAGATTTGCCGCGCCATCGGCGCGAGCAAGGCCATCCTGATGAAGCAGCACGGAGTGTTCACCCTCGGCGACTCGCCCGAGGCGGCGCTGAAGAGCGCGGTGATGGTGGAAGACGTGGCAAAGACCTGCTTCTTGGCGGCGCAGATGGGGCCGCTCGCGGAGCTTCCCGCGGAGGAAGTGGCGCGGGCGCATCGGCGCTATGTGGAGAAGTACGGGCAGAAGAAGTGAGGCGCACACATGCCGGAAGTGGTCTATCTGAACGGAATACGCGTCCCGCGCGAAGAGGCCCGCATCTCCATTGATGACCGCGGGTTCCTCTTCGGCGATGCGGTGTATGAGGTGCTGCGGGCCTACGCAGGCCGGCTGTGGGCGGCCGACCGGCACTTCCGCCGACTCCGCCGCAGCCTCCGCGAAGTCCTGATCGAAGGCGTGGACGTGGCCGAAGTGCAGGCCCTCACCGCGCGCGCCGTGGAGGAGAGCGAGTGCCCCGAGGCCCACGTCTACGTGGACATCACCCGGGGCCTCGAGCCGCGCGCGCTCGCCTATCAGGACGGCCTCGTCCCGACCGTGCTAATCCATGTGCGCGACGCCTGTGGGATGGTCCCCGCCCACGCCTGTCAGGGCGTGAGCGCCATCACCGTACCCGACCTGCGCTGGAAGCGTTGCGACATCAAGTCCACCAACCTGCTCGCCAACGCCCTGGCGCGGAAGGCGGCGAAGCGGGCCGGCGCCTACGAGGCGATCATGTACGATACGGAGGGCTTCATCACCGAGGCCGCGGCGATGAGCGTCTTCGCGGCCGAGGGCGGAGAGCTGTTCACCACACCCCTCGGTCCCGAGATTCTCCCCAGCATCAGCCGCGAGTTGCTCGTCGAGATGGCGCGCGCCCTCGGCATCCCGGTGCATGAGGAGCGGATCGCGCGGGCGCGTCTTGGTATGATGGACGAGGTCTTTCTCACCAGTACCATGCACGAGGTATGCCCCGTGATCCAACTCGACGGCGCGCCCGTCGGAGACGGAAAGGTGGGGCCGATCGCCACGCGCCTGCTGGCCGAGTTTCGCGCGCGCATCGCGGCCGGAGATGACGCGCCGCGGGTGAGGCCATGATCGGGATCCTCGACTCCGGGATTGGGGGGACCGGCATCGAGCAGGAGGTGAAGCGCCTCCTGCCGGGGGTCGAGACGTACTACCTGCGCGACGCCGCGCACTTCCCCTACGGCGACAAGCCCCCCGAGGAAGTGGTGCGGATCATTGACGAGAACTGCGGCCTGCTCGTGAGCAAGGGGGCGAGACTCATCGTCCTCGCCTGCAACTCCGCCTCGGTCGTCTCCCTCGCCCACCTGCGCCGGAAGTACCAGGTCCCCTTCGTCGGCGTCGTCCCCGCGGTCAAGCCGGCCGCGGCCCTGACAAAGACAGGTAGAATTGCTGTCTTCGGCACCGCCCTCACCTCCCGCAGCCAGGCCTTGGAGGAACTGATCGAGCGATTCTGTCAGGGAGTGGCGGTCTATCGGATTCCCCTGGACGGCCTGGCCGAGGCGGTGGAGTTCGGGGAGTGCGAGGAGGCCCGCCACATCGTCGCCGAAACGTGGCAACGCTACCAGAACCTGGGCATTGATGTGGTGGTGCTCGGCTGCACGCATTACACCCTGATCAAGGACGACATCCAGCGCCTTGTTGGCGAGGAAGTGGCGGTGATTGACTCAAACGAGGCGGTGGCGAAGCAGGTGAAGCGGGTGTGGGACAAGCTCACAGAGGACGTGCGAACGACGCCGCGATAGAGGAGGGCGGATCATGGCAGAGCAACTGGGCGCAGGTATCGTCGGGATGGGCTGGGCGGCGGGGGAGCATTTCAAGGCCTATCAGCATAACCCGCACGCGCGCGTCGTCGGCGTG
Organism: uncultured bacterium; assembly: GCA_964620055.1. Taxonomy (GTDB): domain Bacteria; phylum Armatimonadota; class Hebobacteria; order Hebobacterales; family Hebobacteraceae; genus CAZUGW01. Next base: position 821 of record CAZUGW010000420.1, on the reverse strand, counting down.
TGCAGCCGCACGCCGGAGGGGGCGTGGGCGAAGTTGACCGCGTTGAGCCCAGAGGTGGATACGGCCGGGGTGAAGGTGTATGCGAACTACGAGGAGATGCTGGCCGACCCGGAGATTCAGATCGTCTCCATCTGCTCTCCCCCCAGCAAGCATGTGGACCAGTCCATCGCCGCCGCGCAGGCCGGCAAGCACCTCTGTATAGAGAAGGCCGTCGCCCTCAACCTGCCTGATCTCCGTCGCTTGCAGGCCGCGGTGAAGTCGGCCGGCGTGAAGACCGCGGTGTGCTTCGAGTGTCACTACAACCCGCAGGTCGTCACCCTCAAGAACCTGCTGAAGATGGGGATGATCGGGGAGGTCTACTCCGTCGAGTCCGACTACTACCACGGCATCGGCCCGTGGTACCGGCAGTGGGAGTGGAACGTTACGGTGGAGGAGGGGACGAGCGCGCTGTTGAGCGCGGGCTGCCACGCGCTCGATCTCGTGCTCTGCTTCGCGGGAGGCAACGTCACCGAGGTCGCTTCCTTCAGCGGCACGAGCCGCCACAACCCGCTGCAGTATCGCTACGACCCGCACTCCGTCACCATCCTCAAGTTCGATAACGGCGTGATCGGCAAGTGCGCCGCGAGCGTGGACTACCGCGGCCCGTATTACTTCCCGTTCGAGATTCAGGGCGAGGCGGGGTGCATTCGGGACAATCAGTTCTACTCCACCCAACTCGGCGGGCAGAAAGGCCTGGCGGCGATCCCGACCATCATGCTCGACAGCGGCGACGTCACCCACCATCCCTATGAGGACGAGATCAACGACTTCATCTCGTGCCT
>CAZUGW010000419.1:0-3085 GCA_964620055.1 uncultured bacterium | reverse complement strand
TCCACCACCGAGAAGAACGCATCGGTGACGATCTTCTCCAGCGTCTCGACAATCGGCCCCTCCCCCGCCAGACATTCCGGAAAGGCCATATGATGGATCAGCCCGACGTGGCAGTACGACTCCAGCGGCTCCTGCATAACTCACTCCTGCGGCCCACACTCTGCCGGCGGCGGTATCGTAACAAGGGGGGAGGGGGGTGTCAAATGGGCGGGGGGGGGGGGCTGGGAGCGCAGGCGTCTCGCCTGCATCGTTCACCCGACCTAGCAGGCTAATCCCGGCCTCAGACTGTCTGCTCTCACTCCCTCCTGAATACCCCCACCATCTCCTCCCCCGCCCCCAGCAGCTCCGGCGTGCCGAGGAAGCGGCGTTCGAGTTCCAGCCCGCGCCGCATCGCTTCGTCGGAGGCCCCCACATACCCATAGGCGGCCACGCTCGGAGCCGCCACCAGCTCCCGCGCGGAGCAGTCCAGGTCGGCGAGGAGACGGACCAGCTCCTCCGGGGTGAAACAGTAGTCCTCGAACGTGTCGCTCACCGTGTGGGTGAGCCGCGTCTCGGACAGGCGCTCGGCCTCGGCGACTCGCCCCTCGTACAGCAACTGGCGGATCTTCCCGTAGTAGGAGTCAACGCCCACCACCACAATGCCTCCAGGCTTGCCGCAGGCGACGAGATTCGCCAGCGCCTCGTGGGAGCCTGGTCCCCCCGGCGACTCACTCTTCTCCTCGGTGCCTCTTGACAAATACATTTCCTATGATATAATACCAATGAAAGAGTCAAGGGCGGGGCAGAACCAAACGCCTCATCCGGAAGAAGGAGGTCGCGTGGCAAACTCGATCACTGCAGCCGTTCTGCTTCCCTCGCGGCCTCGCGCCCTCTCTAGCGCCCTTCTGGTCTCTCCACCAGAGACACAAAGTCTCCAAAGTCTCGGACAATCCGTCCTTACCCGGAGACTTCTCCCATCAATCGGTAGACAAGTCTCTCTCAGTCTCAATACTTCAAAGAGTATACCGCAACCCCCCTCACCACGGATCAACTCCAAGCGAAACCCGCTACCCGCCTCCCGGCAGCGTAGGGCGCCCCAAGGAAGGGCAATCGCCGGGGCCTCCCTCCCTCCCTTCCTCCCCTCCGCTCCCTCTCGTCGTCTCCCAGTTGGAGACCCAAACCGTCTCCGCGTAGACGGGTCGCTAACCCGCCACTGTCCACGCCTGCTCCGCCGTCAGCGCCCCCAGCACCTTGCCCGCCCAGTCCCCCCGCGTGGTCCCGAGGTAGGTATCGCACACCAGCCGCGCCTCGTCCTGCGTGAGCGGGCAGTAGTAGGCGAGTTGGCCCAGGTGGAACAGGATGCGCCTGCGATTGATGCGACGGATGGGGTGAGTGCCGTCGAGGTCGGTGAGCCAGTACGTGCGCTGCCCCGCGTCATCTTTGACCAGCACGTTCTTCACCAGGTCCCGCAGATACACGCCGCGGTCGTGGCACCGCCCCATGAGATCGGTGAACTCGCGCAGCCGCGCGGCGCGCGCCTCGGGATCGCTCCCGACCAAGTTGAGCGCCTCGGGGAAGGGCAGGCCGCCGTCAAGCCACTCGGTGGCCAGGTATTCCATCATCTCGCCGCCTGGGTCGGGACGCTGCACCGTGCCCACCGCGCGGGGCGTGAGCAGCCCCATCTTTGGCAGCAGGTGTGCCGCGCGCCAGGCGCGATCTACCCGCGAGAGCCGCACGCGCCGCTCCAGGTCGTGCGCGAAGTGGTGACGGGGGAATTCCTTGAAGAAGAACTCCGCTGGCTGGCCCGCGGCTGAGTGGCGGTCCGCCGCGGGCGGACCCGGCCACCGCCGTCCCGGTCCGCCAAAGGCGGACCCAGGGAGCACGGTGATCCGGCCGCAGCGGAAGTTCACTCGCTCCATCGTCCCTACTTCATCGGCAGCCTGGCCGAGGTAGATGGCGAGCAGGGCGCGAAGGAACTCGGGCGAGTAGCCCCGCGCGGCCCGGACCGAGCACTCCGGGTACCGCCGCCGCTCCCCCGGCGCGCCCAGGCCGAGGTAGAAGCGCGCCCCGAAGCCGATCTGCGCCAGCAGCCCCATCCCTCTCACCTCCCCCTACCCGGCCACGGCCGGGGGATCACCACCTCGCCCTCCAGCTCAGGCACATATACCGTCTCGGCCTTGCCGGTTGCGATGACGCGCGCCAGCAGTCCCTGCACGTCGCCCCGTTCCCAGCCGAACAGCCAGGCCGCGTCCGCCGCGGTGGTGGCGACGGAGGTGCGGACGAACTGCGCCACCAACCGCTCCCGCGCCGCGTCTCGCGACATCCCCCGCGCCGCCAACATCACCTCCGGCCCGACCCAGCGCTCCACCAGGTCCCAGCGGTGATGGCTCCACCCCTCCGTGCTGCCTCCGGCGGCGCAGATCAGGAGCCGCCGCTGCAGTTCGACCAGAACTTGTTTGATGCGCCGTGTGTTCTCCTTGCTGGGCGGCGCGTAGAGCAGCCGCAATTCCCGCGTCATCAGCGGTCCCCGCGCCTCCAGCAAGTCGAGCACCTGCTTTTCTGTCCGGTCGAGCAGACCCTCTTGGAAAAGCTGGCGGTATGTCTTCGTCTCCGCATAGGCCGCGTGGAACGTCGGGAACCACTCCCAGGAGATGAAGGTGCCGCGCCGCCGCAGCAGGTGGGAGTAGAAGCAGGCCCTGCGCTCCGGCAGCGTCTGCTTCCAGTCCCACCACACGCCCCACTGCCCACCCGCGGCGTCGTGGATACTCGGCAGTTCCGAACCGCGGACCGAGAGCAGCATCACGAACCCGAGCTCCTTGATGAACCGCAGCGCCCCACGCTCGCTGTTGATCTGCCGCGACGGTGCGGTGCGCCAGAGATAGGCGCGGGCGCGCTCGATCTGCTCCAGGGAGAGGCCTTTGGACATGGTAGGAGATGGTTCCGCGGGGGTGGGGCGCGGTCCTTGTTGGGGGATAGGGAATCGGGGGCGGGAGGAGAAAGCACCGGGCATGACCATCTTTCGAGACGAGTTCGGTCGCTTCCCCATCGGGGATCTGCCGTTCGACTACACGGCGGTCGGCGAGTATCACTGCCTGGACCTGCCGGG
>CAZUGW010000418.1:2325-3104 GCA_964620055.1 uncultured bacterium | reverse complement strand
GTGTCATGCCCCCAGCCGCGTATCCGATAGCGGCCCAGACTCGGGAAGAGCCGCGCCAACCCCAAGGCCTCGGCGAGCACCGCTCCCGGGTCCGGGAAGCCGCGGACCGAGGCCTGCACCGAGCCGTCGGGCAGCACCAACTGCGGGGCCGCGGCGCCGATGCGCGGGTCCTCCGCGAACACGTTCAGCAACGCGCGGAGCGCGCCGGGCTGGACCTCGGTATCGGGATTGAGGAGCAGTACGAACGGCCCGGACGTCGCGCGGATCGCCTGGTTGTTTCCAGCGGCAAAGCCGACGTTCTGCTCGTTCGCGACCAGGCGAACGCCGGGGAACTCCTCTCGCACCATTTCCACCGTGCCATCGCCCGAGGCGTTGTCTGCCACCACGATCTCGCTCACCTCGGGCTGGTCCGCGACGGCGCGCAGACAGCGCCGGAGCAGTTCCCTGCTCCGCCAGGCCACGATGCAGACGTCGAATCTCGGCGAATCGCCCGTCGTCACAAGCAGTACATTTCCCGCTGGAGGGCGCTGAGTCCTGTCCCACAGGTGGGCCGACGTCGGCGGCGAAGAAGCCGTAGGGGCACAGCACGCTGTGCCCGCCGAGGAGCAACGCCGTGGAACTGGTCGAGTCGCTGTTGACCCTAGGGGCCTTATTCAGCCTGCTGCCGCTGCTGTTCGGGTTCAACCCGCAGTGGTACAAGGTGTGGCTGGCGGTGGTACTGGCGCTGATGGTCTGGGTGGCGGTGCGGCGGCTGCGGCGCACCGTGCAGGCCGCAGACG
>CAZUGW010000418.1:0-2315 GCA_964620055.1 uncultured bacterium | reverse complement strand
GGCGAGCGCGGGTCCCGCCCGCCGGGGCTGCAGTGATTCCGCCGCGCCCGCGCGGTTGACAACCTCTGCCCGCGGGTATATACACTTTACATTCATTGCATGTAATTCATACAAGTCTAGCGAAACTTATCAGGGGGTTCCATGACCACAGATGATCCCAAGCACGGGGAGCGCACGGCCGACCTCTTCTACGGGGCTGTCACCGTAGGAGAGCGGGGGCAGATCGTCATCCCGGCGGAGGCGAGAAAGCGCTACTCACTGGAGCCGGGCGATAAGCTGTTGGTGTTCCGGCACCCGCATATCCACGGCATGGTGTTGGCGCGCCTGGATGACGTGGAGGCGTTGTTGGGCGAACTCCGCGGGTGGGTCCAGTTGGTGTCCCGCGTGCGGGAGGAGACGGCGGCCCCGGCCGAGCGGGTCGCGCCGAAGCGGAAGAAGGGCAGATAGAGGAAGATGAAGAGAGGCACACGCACCCTCCTGATCGCACTCGTCGCGGCCGCGCTCCTCGCCGGCTGCGGCCGCCCCAAGCCCAAGGAGACGAAGAAGACGGACGCCCAGCCCGTCGTGCCGGTGGCGCTGGCCCCAGTCACCCTCGGGTCCATGTCCGAGAGCGTCCCCGTGACCGGCACCCTGAGGGCCGATCGCGAGGCCGCGATCAAGTCACAGGTCTCAGCCCAGGTGACCGGCGTGCTGGTGCGGGAGGGCGACACGGTCTCCCAGGGGCAGGTGCTCGTCACTCTGGATCAGACCGACTTCACCCACCAGGTGCGGCAGGCCCGCGCGGGCCTCGACACGGCGCGGAGCGCGGTAGGCGCGGCCCGCGCCCAATGGCAGGCCTCTACCCGCCGGCTCCAACTGGTGGTCGAGGGGGCGCGCAGCGAGGAGCGCGCCATCGCCCGCAGCAAGCTGGAGCAGGCCGAGGCGGCGCTCCGCCAGGCCGAGGCCGACCTGCAGCGGCGTAAGAAGCTGTTCGACGCCGGCGCGATCTCTAGAGAAGCGATGGACACGGCGCAGACCGCCTATGACACGGCACGCACGAACCGCGACGCGGTCGCGCAGAGCCTCCAGATGACGGAGAAAGGCGCCCGCCCGGAGGAGATCGAGGCCGCCCGCAGCGACGTGGAGGCGGCCCGCCGGCAGGTCGAGTCCGCCGAGGCGAACGTGGATCAGGCGGCCGCGGCCCTGGCGCGGGCAAACGAGGTGTTGGGCTACACCACGATCAAGTCGCCGATCAGCGGCGTGGTGTATGAGCGCAGTATCGAGCCGGGCGAGATCGCCTCTCCCGGCGGCGACCCGATCCTGCGCCTCGCCGACCTGAGCTCGGTATATCTCGAGGCCACGGTGCCAGGGCGGCTGGCGGACCGGGTACACGCGGGGCAGACCGTCGCCATCGCGGTGCGTGGAGACGGGACGCAGCAGGTGCAGGGCGCGGTGCTGAAGGTCGTGCAGGTCGCGAACCCGAGCAGCCGCGACTTCCAGGCGCGCATCAGTCTTCCGAGACTCTCCGGCGTGTCGCGGCCCGGCAACTACGCGGAAGGGGAGATCATCGTCGCGCAGCGCCAGGGGGTGCCGATTGTGGCGAAGGAGGCGCTGGTCGAGCGCAGCGGGCGACGCGTGGTCTTCGTGGTGACCGGCGACACGGCCCACGAGCGGCCCGTGCAGGTCGGCCTGATGGACGCCAGTCGGGCGCAGATCACCTCCGGTCTGAAAGCGGGCGAAGAGGTGGTGGTAGAAGGCGCGCAGTCCCTGAACGACGGGGCCAAGGTGATGGTGCAGAAGGCGGGAGGTCAGTAGCGCCATGTGGTTGACCCGCACTGCGATCTTCCGCCCGGTCACCATCATCATGGCGGTGGTGGCGATTCTGGTCCTCGGGTACACGTCCCGGACGAAGCTGCCCGTGGACCTGAACCCGAAGGTGGATTTCCCCTTCGTCTCGGTCTCGGCGGTGTACCCGGGGGCGGGCCCGCAAGAGATTGAGACCTTGGTTACCAAGCCGCTGGAGGACGCGGTCAGCACCATCAGCGGCGTGAAGAACGTCACCTCGACCTCGCAGGAGGGATACTCGCAGGCCAATATCGAGTTCGAGCTGGGGACGGACGTGGCCACCGCGGCGAACGACGTGCGCGAGAAGGTGGACGCGGCGCGGATGCAACTGCCGCGCGACATGGACCCGCCCGTGATCGCGAAGTTCTCGTTCACGGCGCGGCCCGTCGTCACCATCTCACTCGCCAGCCCGCGACCCGCGAAAGAACTGCGGCACATCGCCGATGACGTCATCAAGGACCGGCTGGGCAAGCTCAAGGGCGTGGGGGCGG
>CAZUGW010000417.1:0-3133 GCA_964620055.1 uncultured bacterium | reverse complement strand
CAGCGTTCCCGAAGGAGTGCTGGGATATGCCGTTGCCGATGATGTTCTTGCAGACGTAGGCGCCCGCGAACTGGGCGTCTGGGAACTCCGCCTTGAGGGCAGACCAGTAGAAGTCCGCCTTGTCGTTGCCGTTGATGTCGATGACCTTGACCGCCGGCACGACCTCGCGGACGCGGAAGACGATATCCGCTGCCTGATCGCGGACGCGGTATACCGGACCGACATCCCCGCGCCATAGGCGCCCGCGCAACCGCTCGAGCGTTTCGACGCGCGTCCAACCGCCGCTCCGGACTACGTCTCCGTCCTGCGTCAGCGTGAACGGGCCGGCGCCGGAGTCCAGCGCACGGCCGGCCGCTAGCATGGTCTTGAGCAGAGTCACCGGCTGGGACGGAGTGTCATCCCTGCGGAAGTAAACGAAGCGCTTCTGGCCCATCGACGTGTCTCCTGTTCGTGGTTCAAGCACAGCTCCACGCGCCCCAGCCCAGCTGGTGCGCCCAACGTACGGTCACGAGCACGTTCGCTCGGGCCAGCTGCCATCGCGGCAGCCAGTGAAACGGGAACCAGTCGCGCTCGAGGTACGTGTGGGCGTGGCTCGACCAGTCTCGTATCTGGTACAGCCCGTAGTTCCCGTTTGACTCGGCCCAGGAGTACAGGCTCGATTCGCACGTCGCGACCTGCAGCGCCTGTTCGTACCCGCCGGGAACGTCCCAGCGGCTCGTTGCACACCGGATGAGCGCGCGAACATTGTCGTGCTGCTCGTCGGTGGTCATGCCGTGCTTCACTTCGTACGAAGGGCCGTAACACGGCCCGCGATCTGCCGCCTGTGACACTTGGGGGGAAAGCATCACGGCGAGGGAAAGTGTGATGGTCAGTAGGTACCTCAGATGCACTTCACCTCCGTCCTTGGTCCGGAAATAGCTATCGCTAGTGCAAGGAGGATCGGCAGCCAAACACGACCTCCTGTTTAGATGACCAACCGCAACGAGACGTAGTCAACGAGGTGGGGGTAGCCGAGGCTGATCCATTCGTAGATTCGCACCCGCACTACCGCGTAGGCCGCACTGGCGGGAGCCACTCCCGTTGCCGGGTTCAGCGAAATCCAGCCGCCGCCCGCGAAGATAGTGCGCTGGCTGCCTGAAGTGACGCTGAGCTCCGTGCCCCCGCTGTCCCTCCATGAAATCCTGATGGTGGCGTAGAAGGGATACGGGCTGTCGAGACTTGACACCCAGCCCGCGGCCCTGTACGTGCTACCCACCACTACTGGAGCGGTGGTGTACGGCGTGGTCGCAACTAGGGCTTCCGTGCCCTTGGTGGTAGGTGCAACGTCTAGAGACGCCACGCCCACGTAGGCGGCGGCTGTAGACCTCGCTACGGTGCCACCTGACTCGGCGGTCCAGCCCGCGGAGCTGGTTTCTATGCTGGACTGGTTCGCGGTCAGCAGGTTGTTCGTCCATACATCCGGAACGGCAGACAAGGAGTAGGTGACTTGGAAGTCGGCGGGACCGGGCGGATCAACGAAGCTGATGCCCTCGATAACGGACAACTGCTGGACCGTTCCTCCGTACCGTGCGCCGACGCGCACGATGACGCGGTCCCCCAGGTCTAGCGGTAGCGTGTGCCACCAGTTGGTGGTCGGCTCGCCAAACGTCAAGGAGCGGATGCGGCGGATAGCTTCGACGTGAGCGCCCATCATGGATTCGGCCAGCGCGTCCATATCCGGCGCGTCGCTGAGCTGGGTGGCCAGCGATAGGTCGATGCGCCCGTGGTCGGCGATGCTTTCCGTGTCTTGCTTCACCACGTCGGACTGGCCCGGAGCCGTGACGGTGATGTAGTTGGCGATCCGGTCCTCGTCGTCCTCGAGGGTGACGGGGTCAAGGAATGGTTCGTACCCGGCAGCGTTGCCGAATGTCACTAAGGTGGCCGGTGCGTAGGCCGCGTCTCGGAACGCCGCCTTGCCGTCCCGAGCAGCAAAGAAGATGCCGCCCTCGTAGTCGGCGGTAGAGAACAGACAGCTGAGACGGTCGGACGTATTCGCCCATTCCAAGACGGTACGCACGCCTGGGTCGAGATCGCGGTCGGCGGGCTGCCATACCGGCGTGGCGCCGTCGAGTACCTGGCCGATACGAGTGCCCGTGAGCGCGCTGCCCGTCCCGAAGCCGGTGGTGCTCTTGTCTAGGTTCAGGCGCTTGAGATCGTCTACCGCGCCCCAGGTCGCGGATAGTTCGTCCGAGGTCGGATCGACTTGCGGCCCACCTTCCGTGCGTCCTGCGAAGATGGTCACGGGGACCGTGCTAGCGCCCATGGCGGAGGCTCCCAGCGCCGAGCGTCCCACCCGCGATGTCGGGATGTCGCTCGGGAGATACGCGATAGCCCGCAGGGGACGCCCCGTGCGGAGGTTCGGGTAGTAGGGCGACGAAGCGTTGTCGTTGTCGAACGTGCCGACGCGGTTATCGAACACGCAGCTAGCCATCCCCGTGCGGGGATGTTCCCCGGTATCCGTACGTCCGCGGTTGTAGCTGAACGCCCGGAGATAGGAAGTCACGTCTTCCCACGTAGTACCGTCGAAGGCGATCTCAAGGGCAAGCGTAGCCGTCACGGGTTGATCCTTCTTAGATGTAGGAGATGATGACGATGGCGCCGGCGCCGCCGTTGCCGCCGGCCGTATTGCCCGTCAGCCGCCCGCCTCCGCCTCCGCCGCCGCCGGGTGCACCGCCGTTACCCGCGTTGCCCACGGTATTGCCTCCGCCGTTGCCGCCTCCTCCACCGAGAGTCGGGGAGATCGAGTTGTTCCCTGATGCGCCCTGCGCGGTGTCCGTGATAGTCGCACCGCCGCCCGCGCCACCAGTGCCAAACCCTGTTGTGTGCCCACCCCCGCCTCCCCCGGCTCCGAGGTAGGACGGCCCAGTGTTGTCCGAGGCTGTAGTCTGTCCGGCCCTACCGCCGGTGCCTCCATCATCTGCACCCACGCTCGACAAATCCCCTGTCAACGCTCCCGGGAACGTCGCCTGCACTCCAAAGGCTCGGTTTGAGGATGTCGCCGACGTCCCCATACCTCCACCTTCGCCTCCGGCGCCGTTGGCACCCGTTGTGGCCCCGGTACCGCCCAAGCCTGCGGTGCCGGTCACGATGATTT
>CAZUGW010000416.1:280-3160 GCA_964620055.1 uncultured bacterium | reverse complement strand
GTGCAGCTTGGGGACGATGGAGGTGATGGCGGTGCCAAGCAGGGATTCTTGCACCGGTTTGGCCGTTCCGGTCACCACCCCCGAGACCAGCAGCAGCACTGAGCCGAGCACCATTCCCATCAGCCCGCCCAGGGCCGCGCCGCCGATGCGGTTGGTGCGAACGGGAAGTTGCCACTTCTCTGCCAGCAAAGCTGCCGCCCATCCGACTAGGAAGACGACGCCGATGGCCAGGAAGAGGAATCCAAAGAGATCGCAGAACGGATGTGGGAGGCCCATCCAGGCCAGCGGGGCGGCCATTACGGGGTAGGCGAAGGAGGAGAGGGTGAGCCCGAGGAGGATCGCAACGACGTCGCCACCGGCGCCGATGACGCCGCGGCGCGCGCCGGAGAAGGCGCTCGCGCCGACGATCATCAGCACCAGCACGTCTGCCTGGTTCACGCGGCCTCGCTCTCGCCCGCTACCGGGCGCGGCGGCGGTTGGAGGGTTCGCTCATACGCACGGGGATCACCGCCTCGACGCGCAGCTTGTCGCCGACCTTCTTCATGCGGTCGAGGGTCTGCTCCGGACCGCGGCCGATGGCGATTACCAGACAGCCCCCGTCGGCCAATTGCGCAACCAATTGATCGGGGACACGGTCCGTGGCGGCGGTGACCAAGATGGCGTCATAGGGGGCGTGCGCGGGCCATCCCCGCGCCTCCTCCCCTACCCCGTACCGCACGCCCTTGTAGCCCAACGATTTTAGGCGCTCGCTCGCCTGCTGGGACAGCCCCGTGTCCCGCTCCACGGTGTACACTTGCGACGAGAGTTCGGCGAGCACCGCGGTTTGATAACCCGACCCGGTGCCGATCTCCAGCACCTTGGTCTCGGGCTTCGGGTCGAGGGTCTGTGTCATCAGCGCGGTCAGGTAGGGGGTGGCCATCACTTCGCCGGCGGTGAGCGGGATCTCCACTTCGTCGTAGGCCTTGCTCTTAGAGGCCTCGGGCACGAACGAGTGGCGGGGGACCTTGCCCATCGCCGTCAGCACCTTGGCGTGCCCGATGCCGTGCTCGCGGAGACACGTGACCATCGCCTTTCGGGCCGCGTCGTAGTCCAGCCCGGCCGCGACGGCGCCGCCCGCGCAGGCCAGCGCGGCGAGCAGGACCAGAAGCTTCTTGGTGGCGAGACGTCTCATCGGTTTCTCGCGAGAGTCCTCTAATCTTGGGTTACCCAAGGGCTGACGACGTGCAAACTTCGCCGTTTGCGGGCGGTGGTCCTGCGTTCCCCAGGGAGATTCCCCTTGTCCTGTCGCCGTACCAACGGGAGCCTGGGACAACAGGAGCGAGGGCGATTCGCGGCAAATAAGTGGGACAACACGCAGGGAGAGGTGACGATGCCGAGATACGTGATCATTGGCGGCGGGATCGCCGCGACGCAGGCCGCGGAGACGCTGAGTTCGCTCCAGCCGGGGAACGAGGTGGTGCTGGTGGCAGAGGAGGCGAGGCCGTTCTACCTGCGACCGCTGCTGGCCGATTTCGTGGCCGGTCGGATTCCTGAGGCGCAACTGTGGCGCGAGTTCCGCACCACGGCGGCGGCCCGCGGCATCACCGTCACCACCGGCCACCCGGTGGTTTCGATTGACCGGGCGGCGCGGGCGATCGGCCTGAGCGATGGCACGACGGTCGGGTATGACACGCTGCTGGTCGCCACCGGGGCGAAGCCGCGGCTGCCCGACATCCCGGGCCTGGGATTGATGGGGGTGACCGCGTTCAGCACCTACGCGGACGCGGTGCGGCTGTTGGACTGGATTCCGATGTCGCAGAACGCGGTGGTCATCGGTCGGGGGTTGCAGGGCGTGGAGCTCACCCGCGCGCTCAAACAGAGCGGCCTCGACGTGACCATGATCGTGCCGGATGAGAGTCCCTGGTTTCCGGCCTTGTTCCAGGTGAAGGGGGCGATGCTCGAGGAGGCCTTGGAGCAGCACGGCGTGAAGGTGATCTCGCTCGACGCGCCGGTGGAGTTGGTCGGGCATTCCGATCACGTGCACATGGTGAGGACGCGGGAGGGGCGGGAGATCCCGGCCGATATTGTGGGCTTCGCGGGCAATCAGCGGGCGCGGGTCGAGTTCCTGGTCGGCTCCGGGATTTCGCTGGCGGACGGCATCGTCACCGACACGCGGCTCCAGACCACCGACCCGAACGTTTACGCAGCGGGGGATGTGGCGCAGGTGGAGGTGGACGGAGATCGCAAGCCGCTCGGGTACGGCTGGGCGCGGGCCAGAAATCAGGGCGAGGCGGTGGGGAGGAACATGGCGGGCGACGAGGTGCGGATCGAGGTGGGGAAGGAAACGGAGGCGCAGGCGATCTATGGGAAGGCGATTCTGGGCAGGTGGAAGTAGGGAGGGGAAAGGCAAAAGGAAAAAGTCAAAAGGCAAAAAGAGCGACGCGGTACAGGCCAGATCAGGGTGTCTACGTGGAGACGGGGGGAGGCTACGAACGACGGACTCGAGAGTCGAGGAGTCGAGGAGTCGAAAGGCGAGGAGGCCCTTCGACCTCCCCTTCGCTCCGCTCAGGGTCGGCCTCAGGGTAAACTCCGAGGCGGGGGGACAGGAGGTAGGGGGTTTGAGGGTGATACGCTTTGATGTATGAGGGTGGTGTCCGTGGAGGGGAAGGGGAAGTCTGTGGATTGGGGCGGGAAGTCTCCGAGATTCGGTGGATTCGGGAGAGACTGAGTCTCCCGGTGAGAGACTGTGAGGGCGGCGGGGGAGACGGCCATAGCAATAACCACAGATGAACACAGATGAATGCAGATCAGTAGGCCACTCGTAGCAAGAGCCACAGATGAACACGGATGAATGCAGATCAGTAGGCCACTCGTAGCAAGAGCCACAGATGAACACGGATG
>CAZUGW010000416.1:0-180 GCA_964620055.1 uncultured bacterium | reverse complement strand
AATGCAGATCAGTAGGCCACTCGGCCCGACAGACAATCGGGGAGAGGGACGGGGCGGGTGGGGCCGCGGTGGTCATGGCGTTCTCTCCTTTCCGGCTGGGGCGTTGGGCGTGTGGTACGTTCTGACGCGTATATTAGTATTATACCACAGTAAATGTATTTGTCAAGAGGAAGAGAGCAG
>CAZUGW010000415.1:0-3173 GCA_964620055.1 uncultured bacterium | reverse complement strand
CATAGCGGTGGCAGTTGACGAAGTTATGCTCCATGATCTCGGTGGTCGCGAGATCGTTGAACGGGGAACGAGTGGGGGTTTCGATGATGCGGATCAGCTCGCGGTTGACGGACCCCTTGGTACGGCCCGTCAGTTCATAGCGCCACAACCGCGCATCTCGCACACAGCTGACCAGCGATCGGCGGGCCGCCTCGCGATCCAGGCGCGCGAGGAAGGGCGCGTCGGTTTCTTTCGCGGGGCGGAGGCGGAAGGGCTCCTTCTGCTTGGTCTCAAGCGCGGGGAGGCGGCTGATCTCGCCGCGGCGGCAGTGGCCCAGCTCCAGCGTCATCTCATAGCCGAACTGGCGGTAGAACCAGGGGATGCCGGTGATGGCCTGGGCGAGGTGACCGCGCTGCGCGCTCCAGTGGTGGATGGCCTCGAACTGGGCGCGCACCAGGCCGCGCTTGCGGAACTCGGGCAACGTCCCGACCAGTTCCGGCCGGCCCAGCCCGAACTTGACGCCTCCATACGACCAGGTCTGCGAGATCAGACATAGGGAGGAGACGATCCTGCCAGTGCGCGAGTCCTCGACCACGGTGAAGCCGCTCGCTTTGCAGGTGGGATGCCGGCCGTTCATCAGGTCTCGCGTCCACCGCGCCAGCGTTTCCGCCATCGGCGGCCGGTCGGGCTCGTGGATCTTGCCGTTGAACTCGGCCACCGCCTCTGTGTCCGCGGTCGTGGCGCGGCGGAGGACCAGGCCGTCTCCAAGGTCTTTCGATAGCTGCTTACTCATCGTACCTCTCCGTGTGTCCCTGGCGCCGAATCCGCCAGGTCAACCTCCATGTGCACCCCGATGACCTCGCACCCGATGCTCCGGTACAGCCCCTGCGCGGGGGTGTTGTCCAACTCCGTGCTGATGTGCAGTTCACCCACGCCGCGCTGGCGCGCGAGGCGGCACACCTCGTCGAGCAGCGTCCGTCCGATGCCCTGACCGCGATAGCCCTCGTGGACTACCAGGCCGAGCAGTTCGCCCGCGGGAGCGCCGTGTGTGAGGTCATCGTAGGTCATCAGGTGGGCCAGGCCGACGACCTCGCCGCCCACCTCGGAAAGGATGAGAGCATGACTCTCGCTCGCCAGGGTCGCCGCAAACGCGGCGCGGCGGTCGGCCTCGCACTCCATCAGTTCGGTCATGAGGTCGTTGACGACGTCGTAATCGTCACAGGTGGCAGTGCGAAGCGTGAACTCTGACATCGTTCTCCCCTTCCGGTCTACCAACCCCGCTCCAGCAGACATCCGAGTAGACGACGCAACCACTGCGCGTGCCCAGGTGCGGCGGGGTGGTTGAGGCTCATGAACAGCGCAAGACAACCGATTTCCAGCACCAGCCAATGCAGGCAGCGCCGCTCCTCGAACTGCTCCGGCAGCGCCCGCTCGGCCGCGTAACCTTCCGCGATCCGCGAGACGTCGCCCCCCTCGTCACCCATCGCCGCGAAGTCATGGATCGGATGGTCGCCGCGGCAGTCACCACAGTCAATCACCGCGGAGATGCGCAGCTCGTCATCCACGAACAAGTGCTCCGGGATGAAGTCACTGTGGCAGAGCACGGGTTGCGGGCAGTCGAACTCATCGCGATACCGCGCGGCCAGTCGCAGCATCTCGTCGCATTCGCGATCGGTGAAACCGGCTTGGAGAATCCACGGCCGTTCAGTCGCATCTGCGCGCAGCGCGGCGTCCATAGCCGACCGCCAAGTCTGGAACTCCCAGGCGCCGCCCGGCTCACGACGACCGAACCCGCCCACCTGCACCGAATGCATCCTCGCCAGTACCGCGCCCGCCCGCCGCCACAGTGTGGCCCGCTCCTCTTCGCCCAACTCCGGCAGCACCTCCGCCACACATCGGCCGAGCGCGTGCGCCTGCACCATGAACTCCAGGACCTCGCCCCCCTGCTCCTCGGTGCCCACCAGCAGGACCTCCGGCGTCGGCGCCCCGGCCTCCCGGTACCGCGCCGCCGCCCACGCTTCCGTTGCCAGACTTCCGGCCGCGTCGCGCCGGATCTTCACGAGATACCGCGTGCCGTCTCCAGTCGTGACCACATACACCTCATTCGTCGCTCCCAGCACCCGCCTCCGCGACTCCGGCCGCTTCCCGGTGGCGCGCGCGACCATCCCAAAGACCACCGCCTCCGGGGTATCGAAGGCCGCGTGGTAGCGTTCGGCGTAGGCCTGGAAGGAGTCGGTCATGAATCAGACTCCGGCCGACAGGCCGCTGTCAGCTCAAACTCCCTCCCCACCTGCGCGAAGATGCTGCGCCAGCGCGACTCCATCTCCTCGCAATACAGATAAGGCTTCCATCCCAGCTTGAGATAGATGGAGATCGCCGCGAGCCGGAAGTCCTCCGTCCCCAGACACGGCCGCGAGTAGCCTTCGGCCGCAACCCGGTTGGTGGCGGAGGCTGCGACGATTGTGCCGAGGCGCTTGCCCGCATGCGAAGGATCGGTCACCAGCCAACCTATGTGCCCCGCATCAGGGTGACGCGGCATGATGCTGCCCCGCCAGGCCTGGCAGGAGGAGACCAGCTCACTCGAGGCTACGTCCTCGATCACGAAGAACCCGCCCTCCAGGACATGCTCGAGTATCTGCGGGAACCGGCCTTCATCCGCAAAGGCGAGGTGGAACAGATCATCGTATTCCTTCTCATCTCCGGGGCGGAACTGGCGAAACAGATACCCGTCGGGAACGGGAGGGACGGAGACGGGCGCGGTGGAGAGGCGCACCATCTCCAACTGGTGCTCGTACTCGGTCTCGAAGTATGGATGCGCGGGGCGGCCGGGGAGGCTGCGGAGGGTCATGAAGTCTCTCCCTCGTAGATCCCTACCATCCCCTCCCTCCGATCCGGCCGGTCCCGCACGCACACGAGATTCGTGATCTGGTCTATCGATCCCAGGTACTTCGGTAGCCGTTTGATTTCGTCGTCGGTGATCTTCTCGTAGATCGCGCCGCCTGGGTTGCACTTGCCTGGAACTAGATACGGCCGGTCGAAGAATGGCTCGACCTCGGTCGCCACCGGGTCGGTGATTCCCAGCGCGTTGTGCCTCCGCGCCAGGTACTCGTAGGCCTGAGAGAGACGCTTCTCTCGTTCCTGCCAGGTTTGCGCGTCAAGCGCGGCCTGCAGCATTGGCGCTAAGTCAGCCGCGC
>CAZUGW010000414.1:0-3179 GCA_964620055.1 uncultured bacterium | reverse complement strand
CTGCAGCGCTTCGCCTAGCGCCTACTCAGCGTGATACCTTCGCAGAATCCGCCCAAACCGTGGAACATCTCTACCAGCACTGCGCGCCACTGGCCTGCAGGGGGTAGTTATGGACACCGGATCGCACACGCTGTTAGGGCAACTCCTTCTCCGGTGCGGCCTGATCTCTGAGCCGGACCTCGAGGAGGGGTTGCGACGCCAGCAGATCAACCGCGAGCCGTTGGGGCAGGTTCTCATCGCCATGGGCGCGCTCACCCAGCGCGACCTCGAGCTCGCCCTCCGCGCCCAGACGCGTCTTCGGGGCAAGACGGACCAGGCCCGCGTCCACCTGCTGGTGGTGGACGACGACCCCGAGGTGGGCGCGGTGGTAGGGGACATTCTCGCCGGCGCGGGTTACTCGGTCGGCGTCGCCCAGACCGGCGACGAGGCCCTCGCCGCCATGGCCGCGGCGGATAGTGCCAAGCCCGCCCTGATCGTCCTCGACATGAACATGCCCGGCAAGAGCGGCCTGGAACTCCTGCCTCTCCTCCAGCAGCTCGGCGGCCACCCCGTTCCCGTGATCGTGCTCACCGGCCGCGGCGACCTGGAAGAGGAGGTGCGCGCGCAAGGCGCCCAGGTCCGCGCCTTCCTCACCAAGCCCACCCCTGCCCGCGATCTCGTCAAGGTCGTGGACGACGTTCTCAACGAAGCCCCGGCCCTGCGTTAGCGCGGCGCGCTTTTTCCTCCCCTCCCATCTTTCCGCGGAAGAGGATTTGCCCCGGCCTGCGGGTAAGTCTCCCCCCTTGGCGGCGCGCCCCCGCGCCCGCCGAATCCCTCTTGGAGGTAACGCCGTGAAGCTCTCCTGCGCTGGATACACGTTCAACACGTACTTTCGCGAGAAGGGCCTGGCCCTGGACAAGTACATTGACATCTGCGCCGACATGGGCCTGGATGGAGTCGAGCTCACCCAGTACTACTTCCCCGAGACGAGTGTCGCCTATCTCAACGGCCTGAAGCGCCAACTCCTCCAGCGCGGCCTCGAGCTCGCCGGCACCGCTATCGGCGGCGCCTTCTGCCTCGCCTCCCCCGAGGAGCGCCAGAAGCACGTTGCGTTCACCAAGGAATGGCTCGACATCTCCTACCGCCTCGGTTCGCCCGTGCTGCGCGTCTTCGCCGGCCCCGCCCCGGAGGGTCACACTGAGGACGAGGCCTTCGACTGGGCCATCACCGGGATCAAGGAGTGCGCGAAGAAGGCCGAGGAGGTCGGCGTGATGATCGGCCTCGAGAACCACGGCGGCACCACCGGCACCGCCGAGGGGCAGTTGCGCATCCTCAAAGGCGTCGGTTCCGACTGGGTGGGCGCGCTGCTCGACTTCGGCAACTTCAGCGCCGACCCGTATCGCGAGTTCGAGATGGTCGCCCCGTACACGATCATGACTCACGCCAAGCCCACCTCCGACTTCGCCGGAACGCGCGATGATGTGGATTACGCCCGCGTCGGGCAGATCATGGCGAAGGCCGGCTATCGCGGCTTCCTCTCCATCGAATATGAGGAGCCCGGCAAGGACGCCATGGTCGAGGTCCCGCGCTTCGCCGCCTATCTGAAAGGGGTTCAGCGATGACCCAGACGTTCCCCAATCCCCTCCGCGTCGCGCTCGTCGGCTGCGGCGACATCGCCCCGGCCCACGCCAAGGCCTTGCAGAAGACCACGCGGGTCAAGCTGGTCGCCTGCATGGACCTGGCAGAGGCGTCGGCCAAGAGCCTGGGCGAGGAGTACGGAGTGCCGTACACCACCAAGCTCGCCGAGTTGCTGGCGCGGCCGGACGTGGATATGGTCACCATCGCCACGCCCGCCTTCACCCACCTCGACGTCACGGTGCGCGCCGCCCAGGCCGGCAAGGCGGTGCTGTGCGAGAAGCCGCTTGCGGCCAATCTCGAGGACGCCGACGGAATGCTGGAGGCCTGCGCGGACGGCGGCGTGCCGCTCTCCACGTGCTTCCCGCTGCGCTACCTCGGCGCGGCGAAGTGGACTCGCGAACTGCTCGACGCCGGCGCGCTGGGCGAGATCGCCTATATCCGCATGTTGAACCTCGGCGAGAAGAAGGACTCCTACTGGACCGGCGGCTTCTCCGGCCGCACCGTCACGGACTGGCGCAAGTCCAAGACCGCCAGCGGCGGCGGGATCGTCATCACCAATCTGGTCCACCACATTGACCTCGCCCGCGCCATCACCGGCCTGGAGGCCGCCCGCGCCTACGCCGAGGTCGGCACCTTCGCCACCGAGGTCGAGGTGGAGGACGTGGGTCTGGCCACCCTGCGCTACGAGAACGACGCCATCGGCCTGGTGGAGGGCTCTTCCATCTCCTGGGGCGGCACGGACAGCCCGTTCCAGATGACCTTCGTCGGGAAGAAGGGCCAGGTCCGCTTCTCCCTCTGGGGCGGCAACGCCGAAGCCTACCTCACCGAACCCTCCGGCGATCTCCCCGCCCGCGAATGGATCAAGCGGCAATTCGAGGACCAGACCCACGTGGAGTTCTACGACGACCTCGCCGCCGCCCTCCAATCCGGCGACAGCCCCCCCGTCACGGGCGAAGACGGCCGCGCCGCGCTCGAAGCCATCGTCGCCATCTACCGCGCCGCCGGCACCGGTCAACCTGTCCTACTCCCGGTAGAAGAATAGACTTCCCCACACCTTCACATCAACCACCGGGGCGCGGTGTCGGCCGCGCCCCGACTCTCACATCCCTCCCCTCCTCGCCTTTCACCTCTCTCCTCTCCACTCTCAAATGCCCCGCCCGCCGCAGGCGGGCGAGGCCCCTGCGCAGCGAGCGGAGCTTGGCTGCCACTAGCCTCTCGTCGGTCGATGTAAGGCGGGGCCTGCCCTGAACGCTGTGAAGGGTCACCGAACCCCGCCACCTGGGAGCGCACTGTCTGCCCCGCGGCCGCCTCTGCGCGGAGGCCCTGTTCCCGGCTAGGCCCCTCGCCGCTCCTCATCGGCCACCAGCACCCTCGCCGCGTGCCATCGGACATCCGGATCATCGTGCGAGAGCAGGGATTCAACTGCCGCGACGGCCGACTCTGGCAGCGGGGCTAGCTTCTCCAGCGCCTCCGCCGCACTTTCGCGTACCTCCCGACTGTCGTCATGAATTAGGGAGAGAAGGGCCTCATTGTGACCTGTCATCTCCACCGCCCGTCCCGAG
>CAZUGW010000413.1:0-3197 GCA_964620055.1 uncultured bacterium | reverse complement strand
AGAAGTTGTACCAGGTGCCATCGGCCTTCCGTATCCACAACTGAGAGCTCCCGCTACTGGGCGTAGTGCTCTGGCTGCTCTTGGCCTGCCAGTCAATGGTGATCTTGTTCACCTGACTAGGGGTGTAAGTAGTGTCCACTGTGAAGTAGGTCTCATAGCGCTGGCTCGAGCCATTGCACCGAAACACCATATAGGCCCCGTTGTCGGACTGCAGATCACTCAACGCTCCGGAGACCAGAGTGACCTGAGCGTAAGCCTCGGTACCCCAGGTGTCCGGGTAGACGTACACATACGACCCGCCGGAGCTGACGGTGATATAGTTCGTCTTGGTGTTGGTGTTGTTGCCATAGGCGTTCGTCGCCGTCAGCGCCACCGTGTAGCTGCCCGCCGAGTTGTAGGTGTGGCTCGGGTTCTGGGCGGTGGAGGTGCCGCTGTCGCCGAACGTCCACGACCACGAGGTCGGGGTATTGGTGGAGGTGTCAGTGAAGGCTACGGCCAACGGGGCCGTGCCGGAAGTGGGCGTGCCAGTGAAGTTGGCGACGGGAGCGCTGCCGCCTGTCGCCGTGCCCTTCACCACCACGTCATCCACATAGCCGTAGTCGGCGGTGCCACTGCCCACAATCCCGAACTTGATCGCGAAGTTGGCGTTGTTGTTCGCACCCGCCGGGCAACTGAAGGAGAACGCGTGGAGCAGGTTGTCTTCTTGCCCATCGGAGATGCGCTGCATCTGCGCCCACGCGCTGCCGTCGTACCAGACAGCTTCCACGTATTCGTTGGCGTTGTCCAGGCTGTTGGCGCCCAGGTAGAAAGTCACCGTGATGCTGTTGTAGCCCACGGTCGAGACGGTGCGCTGAATCGCCTCGTCATACCCGGAAGTGCTGGCGCCTCGCAACTGGATGCTGTGGGTTCCGTTCTTGGGCGAGCCCGTGTACCAGTCCGGGGTGCCGGTGTTCGTCCAGCCGGAGAACGCTGATTCGAAGCTGTCCGAGAACAGGGTGGTCTGACCGGTGACGGTGATGTAGTTGGTCTTGGTGTTGGTGTTGTTGCCGCCCGCGTTGGTCGCGGTGAGCGCCACCGTGAAGCTCCCGCCGCTGCTGTAGGTGTGCGACGGGTTTTGGGCGGTGCTCGTTCCGGTATCCCCGAAGGTCCACGACCAGGAGGTCGGGGCGCCGGTGGAGGTGTCAGTGAAGGTCACCGCGAGCGGCGCGTTGCCGCTGGTGGGCGTGCCGGTGAAGTTGGCGACGGGCGGAGAGGGCGGGGTGGAGGCGGTGATGTAGTTAGTCTTGGTCTCGCCGTCAGAGCCGGCCGAGTTGGTCGCCGTGAGCGTGACGGTGTAGCTGCCCGCGCTGCTATACACATGGCTCGGGCTCTGCGCGGTGGAAGTGCCGCTGTCCCCGAAGGTCCAGGACCAGGAGGTCGGCGTGTTGGTGGAGCTGTCCGTGAAGGCCACCGTCAGCGGAGTGAAGCCGCTCGTGGGGTTACCGGTGAAGTTGGCCACGGGCGGCTGAGGGGTCCCGCCAGGGATCTGGACGATGAACATGTCCTTCCGGCCCTGGTTGGCGTAGTCGCTGGTGTAGGCGAAGTACTTCTGGTCCCGGCTGACGTTGCCGCGGGGCGAGCTGTAGTAGTCGGAATATTGGGAGTAGTGGTGGCAGATGTGGGTGACGGTCTGGTTGCCGTCGGTGGTGATGAGGAATACCTCATCCCGCAGGTAATCGTTAGGTGGCGTGGTCATGGCGTAGCTGGACATGGCCACCTTGGTCTCATCGTTGCCAAGGCAGGAGATGTGTTGGTCCAGGCTCCAGTTGCTGCCCCAGTCCAGCACCAGCGAGAAGCTGTGCGGGGTGGCGAAGTTGCGCTTCAGCACCCGGTTCACCCAGTTCTCGTAGCCGATGTTGACGTTGGTCTCGTTGTCCGAGTGGCCCGGCGCGTAGTCGGGCGCGCCGTCGGTGAGGGTGTCGGTAGTCCCGAGCTGCATGTCGTAGACTTTGTCGGTGCTGTTGCCGAGCTTCGCGAGGAGGTAGCGGCCGGACTTATCCACCTGCACTTCATCGAAGGTGGTGTCGGCGACATTCACCTTGAGCTGGTTGGTGTCCCGCTTCCACGCCGCGTACCCGACGTAGCCCGAGGTTCGCTGGGTGAAGGAGAAGACGTTGTCATCCATGCTGCGGTGCATCTGCCACAGCATGGTAGGATTGCCGGCCAGACCCGCGCCGGTGAAATCCTTCACCAGCGTCCACACGCCGGAGTCCACATCGTAGGACCAGATCTTCAATCCGTCGTGGCAGTAGATCAGCGTGGGGGTGACGCCGCTCCAGATGGCATCGTCCTGGCGCGGGGTGCCCCCGCCGGGGGGATTGGTCGGGAAGAGCGGAGCCCGGCTGCCTACCAGTTGGAAGTTCACAGGGTCGAAGTGCTGCACGTACTGCGAGTTGTTGGTGATGTCATAGACGAGGATATGGGTGTTGTCCTTGTTGAAGGTCGGATAGTACGAGTACACCGTGCCCCAGTCGCCGCCGTCGGTGGCATCGGTGACCCGCATGATGGTCGTGCCCCACGTGGGGTCAGTGAACTTGCCGCCCTTGGCGGGAAGCGTCGGTGGGTTGTTGGGCCAGTAGGCCCAGACGCTGGGGACGGCGAGGAGCGCCACCGCCACGCACAGCATGACACGCGTGAGCCGCCAGGATGAAACCGTTCGTAGTCGCCTCATGTTTCTCCGTCCTCTGATAGTGTGGATCGTCGCCCGGGCGCCGCACGACACTACGCCTCCCGCTCGGACGCGCCCGGAGCCGGCGGACGGCTCTCAGCCCGATCTCCCTCCCTGTGTCACCCCCTTCACGGCCTAAGATGAACAGCCAAACCGACCCCATGTTAGGCAAGGAGAGGCCCGAGGGCATTGAACTCACTGACTCGGTTCCTGTATAATCTGACACATGGAAAGTCGCGCCCGGCCGAGCCAGCAGAGGTCCGAGTGGGTGGTGCGGGCGAGGCGGTCCGGCCTGCGCCTGTCGCCCAGCGCTCCGCTGTGGGCCGATACCGGAACCTATGACGGGTCATTCCAGGTCGAGACCAACGTCCATCCCGGCATCGAAGTCGGCGTCATCCTCGCCGGTCAGGCCGAACGGCACTACCCGGACCATGCCATCGCCGGACTCCCCGGCGACGTCTGGCTGTGCGCGATGTGGGAGCCGCACGGC
>CAZUGW010000412.1:2118-3216 GCA_964620055.1 uncultured bacterium | reverse complement strand
GGCAGCAAGGCGGTGGGGGAGCCGCCGTTGATGCTGGCGATCTCGGTGCGCGAGACATGGTGGCCGTAGTAACCGGGATGAACGAGCAGGGCGTGGCCGGGCTGATTCTCGATCACCTCACGGTGCGTATGCCCGCCCAGGATGAGGTCTATGGTCTCGATCTCGGCGAGGGTGCGGTCCGTGCTCAGGCCGCAGTGCGAGAGGCAGATCACCAGGTCGGCCTGCGGCCTGAGTTCCGCTGACACTCGCCTCGCCGCGTCCAGCGGCTCCTCGAACACGTAGTCCGTCACCTTCGCCCACAGCGAACCCGGCTTGGTCATCTGCGGCGTGAGGCCGAAGACGGCGAGGCGGAGGCCGGCGCGCTCTAAGATAACATGCGCGCGGATGGCCGGGGGCAACGGCCCCCCGCGTGGCACCAGGTTCGCGCTCAACACCGGGAACGTCGCGTCCTTCAGTTTCTGCGCGAGAGGACCGGCCTTTGGATGGGACTCTCGGTTACCCATCGCCATCGCGTCGTATCCGATCTCGGCCATCTCGCGCAGGATTGGCTCGCCGGTCGGGCGGAAGGTGAGGTTACCGGCCGCCACCGCATCGCCGGAGTCGAAGAGAAACGAGCCGGGGTGCGCGCGCTTCAGCTCGGCGAGCTGCCGCGCGGCCGCGGGCCGGAGGCGGTTGTGCAGGTCGGAGGTGTGGAAGATGACGGCGCGGGCCACGGTCGGCTACCAGGCCATATCCGTACTTGCGGAGGAACTCGAAGTGGCCGAGCATCGAGTCCGCGGCCGGGTCAATGCGCTTCGCCAGTTCGTCCGCGCTCAACGTACGGTCCGCGCGATGCTCCCGCGCGGCGCGCCGCGCGGCCTCGGAGAGCGATGTCTTGCCGTCACACCAGCCCAACACCGAGAGCGCCTCCGCGGACCAGCGCGGGCTGGCGTGCCGCAACCGCTCCTCCGCCGGCACGCGGTCGAAACACACCGGCCCCATCACCAGTCTCCGCGGGCGGACTTGCTCTAACGCGCACTCGCACGGCTGCGGCGCGGGGGTGTGCCCCGGCTTTCCGGCGCGGCGCGCTAGGCTGGCCGCTTCCTCCTTCCCCACCCG
>CAZUGW010000412.1:0-2108 GCA_964620055.1 uncultured bacterium | reverse complement strand
TATCATCCAGATCGCCCGCGCCCAGGCGCGTCAGCTCGGTCACTCCCGCCGCCGCGAGCACCTGCTTGCCCCGCGCCGCCGCGAGGTGCGCGAGATCAACTGCCTGCTGCGGCCCCGCCGAGGCGATGATGTAGGCATAGGCCGCGGCGATCAGCGCGGCCAGGCCGAGCTCGCGCGCCGGCAGCTTGTCCGCGGTATCGGCGGAGGTGTGCCAGGTGCGGCTGTGCGCGCCGATCCATGGGCAGGCGACGCCGATGGTGCTGTCCACAATCAGGTTGTCCGTCATCGAGAACGGCCCCTCGCCCCAGGCATAGAGCGGCGACTTCGGCATCACCTGCTTCATCAGTTCGAGCACGAGCGCGTCGCTGTAGCTCATCTGGAAGTGCGGGTTGACCATCGCCAGCGTCGGCCGCCGCCCGTACTCCGGCACGCCCACGGGCGAGTCGAGACACAGCCCGGCGACGGTGCGGCGAGCGCGCTTGCTCTTCTCCCACCAATAGAGATTGGTATAGCACTCCGACACGAATAGCAGCCGCACGCTGCGCTCGGGCTGCGGGAGCTTGCCCTGCGCGATCAGCGATTGCAGCGCGCGCCCCGCCTCCAGCATCGCCGCCACCCCGGAGGCGTTGTCTATCGCCCCCACCTCGAATTGGTGGCCGATCAGCACCACCTCTTCTTTCCCCGTGCCCGGTACCAGCCCCGTGATCACCGGCACGGTGCCCGGCGCGAGCCGCGACCGCACCACCGCGCGACCGCGGGCGCCGCCCACCCGCATGATCCCGCGCACCCGCTCCCCCTCCCGCGGCGAGATCTGGAAACACCACAGCGGCGTATCGCCCTGGTGAAACGCCCAGCCCGACGGGTCGTCGCTGAACGAGTTGATCCAGGCCACCGCGTCTGGCAAGTCCGCGCCGGGGTGAAGGAAATCGGTGAGAATGCCTACCACTCCTCGGTCGGCCAGGGTCTTCTTCGCGAAGTGCGGATGCGAGGAGATGAAAGCGATCTTGCCGCGCAGGTCCTGCGTCGTGTCGGCCACGTTCTCGACCACGACGATCTCGGCCTCAACGCCCTCGGGCGGTGTTGGCCCGCTCCACATGGCGAGACAGAGGGGCATCTGCGCGCGGTCCGCCATCCGCTGCACCTCACCGTTCGGCAGCACGAGATCGAACGTCGCCTCCTCCACCTCCCAGGCCATCGGCATCCGCCAATCGCCGAACACACTCTCCCCGTCGGCCGGCGCCTCCAGCACCTCCACGTCCTGCAGCCCCGCCTCCCTCATCCGCTGCGCCGTATACCTCGCGCTCTCGGCGAAGGCGGAGAAGGTGAAGCGGCGGTCAATGGTGTGAATGGCAATCGCGTCCTCCCACGCGCGTCGCGCAACAATCTCCGGCTCGATCACGGCGAGCAGGTCGTGGAACAT
The DNA here is from genome assembly GCA_964620055.1 of uncultured bacterium. Lineage (GTDB taxonomy): Bacteria > Armatimonadota > Hebobacteria > Hebobacterales > Hebobacteraceae > CAZUGW01. Next base: position 688 of record CAZUGW010000412.1, on the reverse strand, counting down.
GGCAGTCTCTCCCGCCAGTGACCTTCCCCTTGGCGGGGGGATTCCCTGCCGCGTCGCGGTGATCGGAGGGTCTGTTGACTGCTGTGGGATTCCTGCGCACCCACTCTGTCATTCCGAGCGCAGTGAGGAATCAATCTGGCATAGTCAGAGCACCGGTAGGGGCTCTGTCCTTATGGCAAACTGGCAAACTGGCAAACTAGAGCAAACTAGTGACAGTCAACTATGCCCATGGAGGCAGCTCGCCACTGCTATCCCCCCGCGGCCGTGCCGAAGGTGGTCTCCTCTGGTGTTTGCGTTTAATTCGGATGTTGCGAATATTGCGATTTTGTGCTATCCTCTCTGCGTAGATCCCTCGTCGGCGCGAATCCGGCGAGTCCTCGGGGAGGTTGCCATGAAGATGCTGACGCGTTCTCAGGAGGCCGTGACGCCCACGGATCAGGAGTCGGATCTCGCCCGCCAGTCCAGCCGGGAGCTGGCAGAAGTGCTGGCGCACAGCAAGGTCGGCGGAGAGCTGCACCTCAAGCTTGGCACGGGGAGGGCGCGGGAGAAGGACATCAGGCTGCCTCACTCGGCGCTGCGGGTGCTGGCCGGGGCGCTCCAGCAGATGGCGGACGGGCACGGCGTACTCTTGCTGCCTGTTGACGCAGAGCTGACGACTCAGCAGGCCGCAGACCTGCTGCGGGTCTCG
>CAZUGW010000411.1:2023-3240 GCA_964620055.1 uncultured bacterium | reverse complement strand
GCTTCGCTCGGAATGACAACCAAGAGCTCAAGATGACAACCAAGAGCTTTGTGTCAGGCCAGTAGCGTTTACACGCCGATGACCTACGCAGAGGCCACTTCTTATCTCGAATCCCTGATTGATTACGAGCGGACGCCGGCCGGCGCGGCCGCGGCGCGACTGTGGAACCTCGACCGCATGCGGACGATGCTCCGCGCCTTCGGCGACCCGCACCTCGGGCTGCGCTGCCTCCACATCGCCGGCACCAAGGGCAAAGGCTCGACCGCGGCGATGGCCGCCTCGATCCTGACGGCCGCAGGCTACCACACCGGGCTCTACACGTCTCCCCACCTCGTCTCGTTCCAGGAGCGCATTCGCGTTGACGGCGCGCCTGTCTCCGAGGAGGACGTGGTCTCACTGGTGGAGGAGGTCCGGCCCGTCATCGAGCAGACCAGGGCCTCAGAGTTCGGGCCGCCAAGTTTCTTCGAGGCCTACACCCTGATGGCCTTTCTGCACTTCGCGCGCGCGCGGGTGGACCTGGCGGTGATGGAGACGGGGCTGGGCGGCCGGCTCGACGCCACGAACGTGGTCTCGCCCCTCGCCGGCGGGATCACGCGGATCGGGTACGATCATACGCTGGAACTGGGAACGACCCTCGCCGAGATTGCGCGGGAGAAGGCCGGGATCATCAAGCCCGGCGTGCCCGTGGTATCGGCGCCGCAGGTCACAGAAGCCTTGGAGGTGCTGCAAGATGTCTGCCTGGAGCGCGGCGCGCAACTCCTCGTGGTCGGCGAGGAGAGCGGGCCGCGGGTGGTCGTATCCGACTACGATCAGCGACGCATGAAGCTGACGATTCACGGGATGAACCGCACCTACGCTGATGTCGAGTGCCCGCTCGTCGGCCGGCACCAGGCGGAGAACGCGGCAATCGCGGTCGGTCTGGTCGAGTTGCTCGCCGCGCACGGAATCACTGTGCCCGCGGAGGCGGTGAGAGGGGGCCTCGCCTCGATGCGCTGGCCGGGCCGGTTCCAGATCGTGCGCCACCGCCCCACCGTGGTGCTCGACGGCGCGCACGACGAGGCCGCGGCGGAGGTCTTGGCGGATACATTGCAGACGCTGTTCGCGGGTCGCCGCATCTTTCTGGTGCTGAGCGTGGGGCGGGACAAGGACGCCGCGGCCATCGCCGCGCACCTCTGCCCTCTCGCCGACCGGGTGATCGCGACCGCGAGCTCCTCGCC
>CAZUGW010000411.1:0-1945 GCA_964620055.1 uncultured bacterium | reverse complement strand
GACCGTCTTCCGCTACAGCCGCCACACCGCGGCCTTCACACCGGCCTCGCTCGCGATCCAAGAGGCGTTGGATCAGGCGCGGCCGCACGACGTGATTGTGATCACGGGATCGCTGTATCTGGTGGGAGAGGCGATGCGGTACCTGGGAGTCGAAGAGTCGAAGAGTCGAGGAGTCGAGGAGTCGAAAGGCGAAGCCTGATTGCTGCTATAATATCGCAGTATCCCTACGGAGTACATCGTGCCCGAGACTCCTCCGCTCATTCAGGCCGTTGCCGACGAACTGCACAAGTGCAACCGCTGCGGTTTCTGCCAGACCCGCTGTCCGGTCTATCGCGTCACCGGTCTGGAGGCGTCGGTGGCGCGTGGGCACTCGGCCCGGTTGCGCGCCGTCTTGGAGAACGAGCTTCCCCTCGACGACGCGCTGCGGGGAGCCATTTCCGAGTGCCTGATGTGCCGGGCCTGCACCGCGGAGTGCCCGCCTGCCATCGAGACCGACCGCATCATCGTCGCCGCCCGCGCCAGCTACGCCGCGCAGGGGCAGCCGCGCTTGCCGCGCTTCATCTTTCGCCGGCTGCTGGCGAATCGCAGGGCGCTCCGCACGGCGGCGAAGCTGCTCGGCCTGGCCAAGCGGACCGGAATCATGTCCGCAGCCAAGCTGCTCCGCCTCTTCCCGTGGTTCCGAGGCCTCGCCGCCGCGCCGGAGATGATGCCCGCGCCGCGCGCCTTCCTGCGCGACCGCGTTTCCAGCGACACCGCGGCAAAACAGGTACACTACTTCGTCGGGTGTGCGCTCGAGTACGCGCTGCCGGAGGTGGGGGAGGCGACGGTGCAGGTGCTGCGCGCCTGCGGCTATGGGGTGAAGCTGGCGGAGAACGTGTGCTGCGGCCTGCCGGCCTACGCGTATGGTGATCTGGAATCCGCGGCCGAGTTGGCCCGAAAGAACCTGGCGACGCTGGAGGACGGCGGCCCCCTCCTCACGGAGTGCGGAAGCTGCTCCTCGTTCCTCAAGGAGTACCCGCGGCTATTCGCGGAGGACTCGCCGGAGAGACCGCGCGCGGAGGCGCTAGTCGCGCGAATCCAGGACGCAACCGAGTTCCTGGCGCAGGCCGACCTTCCGGAACTGCGGCCGGTTCCCGCCGTCGTCACCTATCACGACCCGTGTCACCTCAGCCGCTATCAGAAGCTGACGCGCCAGCCGCGGGAGTTGCTCAAGCGCCTCCCTGGGATCGAGTACCGCGAGCTACCGGAGGCGGATTGGTGCTGCGGGGGCGCGGGGAGCTACGCGGTGGCGCATCACGACCGGTCCATGCAGATCCTGGAGCGGAAGATGCGGAATGTCCGCGCCACCGGCGCGAGCATCGTCGTCACGGCCTGCCCGGCGTGCTTGATGCAACTCCGCTACGGGGCGGCCAGGTTCGATGTTCCGGTGGAGGTGCTGCACCTCTCCCAGGTGCTCCAGCGCGCGCTGCCGGTTACGTAAGCCGGGCCGCCGGGCCGAATGTCGGGTTGTAGAACGGGTTCTCGTGAAGCTGCCCGTCGAGGATCACCGACTTGTGAGTGCGGAGGGCGGCGACGATGATCCCTCCACTCACCTGCCGCCGGTCGTACTGACACACTGCCACCACCGGCTCTCCCACCAGGGCCGCGCCCACCTGGAGCTCGTAGTGCTCCCAGATCTCCGGATCGGGCCGATGCTCGTGGCTCCAGGAGATGTCGCTGGTGATCCGCATCGTGTCGTACCCTTGCCTCTGCCCGTCAGCCAACAGCGTGCGAGCCAGCGCAATGGTGCGCTCCGGCTCGAAGACGCCATTCTGGAGGTAGAACTCGACGTCGGAGAGGAGGATCAACTGCCCCGAGGCCTCCAGCGTAGGTAGATCGCCCCCGACTTCGGCCAGCCACGCGCGCAGGTGATCACACGATACCGGAGGCGCGATCCAGACGCAAC
>CAZUGW010000410.1:0-3242 GCA_964620055.1 uncultured bacterium | reverse complement strand
TTGTGCTCGGCGGCGGGGGCGGTGTGGATGACGAAGTTGTAGGAGGGGTGGTGGAGGGTGACGGCGATCTTGCCCAGGGTGGTCTGGAGGACGCGGGCGAGGTCGGCCACCTCTTCCTCGCTGATGTCGGCGAAGCGGATGGTGTGGCGCTTGGGGAGGATCCAGGTCTCGAAGGGGTGCTTGCCGGCAAAGGCGGTGATGACGAGGAAGTGCTCCGTCTCCAGCACCACACGCTCGCCCTTCCTGGCCTCCTGGTGGATCATGGCGCAGAAGACGCAGCGGCCGAGGTATTCCCAGTAGGCGGCCGCGCCCTGCATCTCGACTTGGACTTGCTGTGGCATGACCGGGGAGGCGATGAGTTGAGAGTGCGGGTGGGCGAGCGAGGTGCCGGCCTGGGGGCCGTGGTTGCGAAAGATGAGCACGTAGGGGAGGGTCTCGGTGGATTCGTAGACGAGGTAGCGCTGGCGAAAGGCCTCCAGGACCTCGGCGACGCGGGATTCCTCCATCTCCCAGAGGTCGAGGTTGTGCTCGGGGGTCTCGATGATGACCTCGTGGGCGCCGAAGCCGTCGCGGGAGATGTAGATGCCCTCGTGATGGGATTGGTCCGAGCCGGCGAGGCGGAGGGCGGCGAACTTGTTCGGCACGACGCGGACCTTCCAGCCCGGCCCGTCTTTCACGCTGCCGTCGCGCAGGGCGAAGACCTCGGGCGGCGTGTTCGCCTCGCCCCCCGGGCAGAAGGGGCAATTGGGATCGTGCACGGGCAGATCGTCGGCGCCGTCGTTCTGGCGGACGAGGTCAGAGGGGCGCTTCCCCCGCCCCTTGGCGATGATCACCCATTCGCGGGTGACGATGTTCTTGCGCAGTTCCGGCTGGTAGTCGGGACTGCGGCGGGTGTGGTTTGGCATAGGTGACTCCAAGGGGCGATCCGCAGGTTTGGAAACCTGCGCCACGTGCAAGTCTATGCCCGGCGTCTTGGGTGTGTCAATGCGGCGAGGGGGCTACCTGCGTCCGGCGGCAGGACAGACCGGGCGGGGGAGGGGAGGACGCAGATGAACGCGGATGAACGCGGATGAACTCAGATTCGTCTAACACGAAGGACACGAAGGGTACGAGGGGGAACTGAGCGGGGGTATCATGCTCGGCGGAGGCAAAGCCATGAAGGTCATCTATGACCGAGAGACCGACACTCTCAGCGTGATTCTACGCGAGGGGCCGGTTGCGGAGAGCGACGAACTGCGCGAGGGCCTGATCGTTGACTACGATCGGGAGGGGCATATCGTGTCGCTCGAGGTGCTGACCGCGTCGGAGCACGTGGCCGAACCGGCCTCCATCGCCTTCGAGATGAAGGAAGCCGCCGCGCACTGAGCGCCGCGGCGACGTAACGCGCGCTCCTACGCCAGCACCGAGTGGGCGTGTTCCATCCGCTCCCTCACCGGCACGCCCCAAGGGCAGACGACGGGGCAGGAGGCGCAGTCGGTGCAGGGAGCGGCGCTGACGGGAAGCTCGCGATAGCGCGCGACAGCGTAAGCGCGGTCGCCGTAGCCGTCATGGTAGAGGAGGTGGCGCATGATGTCGGCGACCCGAACACCGAACTTGCACTGGCCGGTGCAAGCTCCGCAGAGGTGGCAACTCCCGGTCGCGAAGCCGGCCACCGCGAGCTCAAAGGCCTCAAGTTCCGCGAGGCTCACCGGGGTGGCGACCGCGGCGTAGTTCTCCTCCAACTCGTCGTGGTTGGGCATGTCCACGATCACGGTGGAGACGTTGCGATCCTTCAACACCCATTGAATGGCCTGCTGGTACGGGTTGCCCTTCAGCCCCATGAAGGCGCCGAGCTTGCGGCCCTCGTGGGCGGGGGCGAGGGACTTCATGATGATCACGCCGAGCTTGGCTTTCTGAGCTTCGGCGAGGACGGGGGAAATGCGGTCGGCGGTGAAGGCGCTGTGGGCGGGAAGTATGGCGTCGTACCAGCCGGTCTTAATGGCGGCCCGCATCACCTCCACCTGGTTGCTGTGGGAGGTGAGGCCGTTGAAGCGCACCTTGCCGGCCTTGCGGGCCGTGGTGAAGGCCTCCCAGACGTGCTCGGCCTGCACCTGCGCGGCCCGCTCGGCGCCGTGGATCTGGATCAACTCGACATGATCCATCCCGAGGCGCTTGAGGCTGGCGTCCAGGGAGGCGATGAGGTCCTTCGCGGAGGCGCCGTCGGGGTGCCACTTGGTGGCGACGATGGCCTTGTCGCGGCGGCCCTTGAGGGCCTTGCCGAGGTCAATCTCGCTGTTTCCGTCGCGATAGCACTCGGCGGTGTCGAAGTAGTTGATCCCCAGGTCCATCGCCCGGTGGATGACCGCGGCGCTGGAGGTGCGAATGGTGCCCATCCCTAGTGCGGAGACCTTGAGCTTGGTGCGGCCCAGGGTGCGATACTTCATCCCTGGCTTGGCGGCCGCGGGCGCGGCGAAGACCGCGGGGACGCTCGCCCCTAGGCCCGCCGAGGCGGCGGTGACGGCGGCGGCCGCGCCGGCGGCGCGCTTGAGGAAATCCCGACGCGTCAGATTCTCTCCCGGCTGGTGTTTGGCCATTGCTTCACTCCCGTTGATCTGCCGGCCTAGTTTCGCACTCGGGGGGCCGGCTCCTGCACGCGATCGGAAGGACATGGCCGGGCCGGACGGGTATAAGGCGAGGTCAGGGTGAGAGGCATGGCAGAGCAGTTGACCGAGGCGGCCGAGCGCATATCCCGTGAGGACGAGCATACGCGGTGGAATTTCGCCGTGATCGGAGCGGAATCGGCCATCTTCCAGTCCGGGATGATGTGGGCCGATCCGGTGACGGTGCTGCCGCTGTTCATCGGGCAGCTCGGCGGCTCGACGGTGCTGGTGGGGTTGGTGACGCTCTTGCAGCGGTTGGGCTGGATCCTGCCGCAGTGGCCGATGGCGGCGGTGGTGGGGCACCGGCCGAACCGGCTGCCGTTCTTGCGTTGGGGGGTGCTGCTGTTCCGGATGCCGTTTCTGGCGTTCGTGGTCTATCTGTGGTGGGCCGGGGTGTCGAACCCCCCGGTGGTGATCACGTTCATGCTCCTGGGGTACTTCTCCGTGGCCCTGGGCAACGGGTTCGTCGCTCTCCCCTGGCAGGACATCATCGCGAAGTCCATCCCGGCCCAGATCAGGGGACGGTTCTTCGGGGTGATGCAATTCGCCTCCGCCTCGCTGGCGATGGGGGTGGGGTTCATGGTGCGGTACGTGCTCGGCCCC
>CAZUGW010000409.1:0-3244 GCA_964620055.1 uncultured bacterium | reverse complement strand
CCTGTCCGCCGTCACAGTCACGATCTGATGTAGGGGCACGACATGTCGTGCCCTCCCACTGCCACGTTCACGACCTATCGCGAGGGCACGACATGTCGTGCCCTCACACTGCCACGTTCACGACCTATCGCGAGGGCACGACATGTCGTGCCCCTACAACTTCCTCCGCAAATTCCTGTCCGCCGTAACGTTCACGATCTCCCCGAAGTAGAGCTTGTGGTAATCGCCTCGCGGGTAGCAGGAGCGCTGGAGATCGCGCAGCAAGGTGTCGGACGAAACCTCGTTGGTGTGGACGACGCGGCATTCGTAGGTTAGCACGCACTCGTCAATGGTAGGGGACTTGACCTTGGCGCTCTCCACCGCGGTGAGCTTGGCCTCGGCCAGCTTATCGTGATCCCGCCCTGACACCGTGCCGCAGAACGCCGCGAGGTCGGTCAGCCGGCGCGGGAGCACGTTCACTGTGAAATCGCCCGTCTTCTCCAGGCACTCGAAGGTGTAGCGCGAGAACCGCACCGGCACGACGAAGATGGGCCGGCCCCAGTACACGCCGATCGAGCCCCAGCCGATGGTCATGGCGTTGGGGCGGCGGTGGCGGTCCCGCGAAACCAGCAAGAGGCCGGGGTCGCCGAGCGCGTTCAGCGTCTCCGTCAGGTACTCCATCGGTCCAACCGTGAGCTTTTCCACAGTGTCCTCCATGCGTGTGTGAGGTCAGTTCCCTGGCTGCGGCTAGGCGAAGCCGCCGTCCCGGTCCGCCGCTGGCGGACACAGGGACTGATGCGTGAACTCCTCCACCAACACCAGCAGATTCTCCGGCGGGATGTCGCTCCCCAGGCTGTGGGTCGGCGCGATGATGAACCCTCCGCCCGCGCCCACCTCCGCGAGCAGCCGTCGCACCCCGGCCCGCACCTCCTCCGCGGTGCTGTCCGGCAGGAAGTGCTGCACGCTCACCCCGCCGTGGAAGGAGATGTCCCGCCCGTACTCCCGTTTCACTTGATAGATGTCCATCACATCCGGCTGCACCGGGTTGAGCGTTGTCAGCCCGATCTCGATCAGGTCGGGGATGACCTCATAGATATCGCCGTCGCTGTGCAGAAAGGTGGTCTTGCCGAAGGAGGAGGCGGCCTGCACCATCCGCGCGAAGCGCGGCTTGATGAACTCCCGCCACAACGTCGGCCCCATGATCAGACCGCGCTGCGAGCCCCAGTCATCGCCGAAGCGCACGTTATCAATGGGGTACTGGCAGGCCTGCTCGATCAGCGCCACGTTGAAATCACAGATGCGGTCGAGCAGTTCGTGGGCGAAGTCGGGGTGGTCCACCATGTCCAGCAAGAACCCCTCGATCCCGCGCAGCGACCAGGCGCGCTCGTAGAGGCTGAACCCGATCCCCCAGCTCGCGTACCGCCCACTCGCCGTCGCCTCCGCCACCCGCTCCCCGAACCCGTCGAACAAACCCGGCACGCGGGCCGGCGGGAACTCATACCCGCGTAGGGACGGCTCCTTGAGCACGGGGTCGTTCACCACGCCCAGTTCACCCAGGATCGCCTCCTCCCAGATCACCCCGAAGGCGTCGGTGTAGTGGTTGCGATCCACCCGCGCCGCCGTCTCCGGGTAGCCGAGGCCGACGTGGGCGAAATGCGAGATCATCCCGCGGTCGAAACCCTCATCGCCCGCCAGTTCCGCCAATCGCGCGCGGGTTCTCAGGTCGAAGCCGAGTTCGTAGGGGGTGAAGTCCGTCTCCTGGTGGGCCAGGGCGAGTTGCACGCGCTCTCTCGGGGTCATCCGCGACTCCTCCGGGGGTGATATTTCGTCTCCCGCCGAGGCAGCCCTGCCGCGCCGGCCAGAAGAATCTCGCCGGCCTGGGCGGCAGCGGAAAGGTGGGCTCTTGCCGCAGGTGGAATCAAGTCCCGGCGCTCTCCTACCTTCCAGACCCAAGGGGATTCGATGAAACTGAAGTTCATACCGCAGGAGGAACGGTTTTTCGAGCTCTTCGACCAGTCCGCGCAGAACGTGGTCAAAGGCGCGGAGCTCTTGCTGCAACTGGTCAGCGATCACGACCGCGCCGCCGACCTGCGAAAGGAGATCGAGGAGGTCGAGCACGAGGGCGATATCATCACCCACGATATCGCCGACCGGCTGAACCGGACCTTCATCACCCCGTTCGATCATGAGGACATTCACGAGCTGGCCGGGCGGATGGACGACATCCTCGACAATATCGAGGCCACCGCCGACCGGATGTTCCTCTACGAGGCGGGCGAGCCCTCCCCGGAGATGGTGGACCTCGTGAAGGTGCTCGCCGAGGCCACCCACGTGCTCCAGAAGGCCGTGGGCGGGCTGAACAATATGAAGAACGCCCGCCGCATCCTCGACTACTGCATCGAGATCCACCGCCTGGAGAACGTCGGTGACGAGGACAGCCGCATCGCGCTCGCCAAGCTGTTCAAGTCCTCGGACGCCATCTACGCCCTCAAGTGGAAAGAGATCTACGACCACGTCGAGGAGGCCCTGGACAACTGCGAGGACGTCGCCTCCATTGTCGAGGGCATCGTCGTGAAGCACACCTAGGCCCCCGCCCTTATGCCCGGTATCTCCACCTATGTCATCGTCCTCTGTCTCGCGGCCTTCGTGTTCGATTTCCTTAACGGATTCCACGACGCGGCCAACTCCATCGCCACCGTGGTCTCCACGCGTGTGTTGCGGCCCATCTACGCCGTGGTGTGGGCGGCCTTCTTCAACTTCGTCGCCGTCTGGTTCCTGGGAGAGAAGGTGGCCGACACCGTCGGCAAGTTCATCCATCCCGACGCCGCCACCAACTCCGTCCTCCTCGCCGCGCTCATCGGCGCCATCGCCTGGAACCTCCTCACCTGGTGGTTGGGGTTGCCGACCAGTTCCTCCCACGCCCTCATCGGCGGCCTGGCCGGGGCCGCCATCGTCTACGCCGGGACGGGATCGCTGGTGCTCAAGAGCCTCTACAAGATCGCCATTTTCATCCCCCTCGCCCCGATCATCGGCCTGATCCTGGGGGTGATAATGCGCACCCTCGTGAGTTGGATCTTCCGCCGAAGCTCGCCCAAGACCACGGCCACCCTGTTCCGACGCCTGCAGTTAGTTTCCGCCGCGCTCTACAGCCTGGGGCATGGCACCAACGACGCGCAGAAGACCATGGGGGTGGTGGCGCTCATCCTGCTGAAGAATGGACACCTCACCCACTTCGCCATTCCCGATTGGGTAAAGATCGTCGCCG
>CAZUGW010000408.1:667-3247 GCA_964620055.1 uncultured bacterium | reverse complement strand
CACCCGCCCGTGGATGTCGCCTTGCTCCTTCTCCTGCACCGCCCGCTCGTACCAGAGCCGGGCCTCCTCATACTCACCCGCCTCCGACAGGCACCACCCTACCTGGTGCAGGCTGATCCCCAGGCTCGCGTGATCCACCCGCCCGTGAATGTCGCCTTGCTCCTTCTCCCCCACCGCCCGCTCGTACCAGAGCCGCGCCTCCTTGTACCGGCCCGTCTGCGACAGGCAATAGCCCACCTGGTGCAGGCTGGTCCCCAGGCTCGCGTGGTCCACCCGCCCGTGAATGTCGCCTTGCTCTTTCTCCCCTACCGCCCGCTCGTACCAGAGCTGGGCTTCCGCGTACTGGCCCGTCTGCGACAGACACACGCCCACCTGGTGCAGGCTGCGCCCCAGCCTCTCGTGATTCACTCGCCCGTGAATGTCCCCTTGCTCTATCTCCCCCACCGCCCGCTCGTACCAGGGTCGGGCCTCCGCGTACGCGCCCGTCTCTGACAGGCAGTACCCGACTTGGTGCAGGCTGGTCCCCAGGCTCGCGTGATCCACCCGCCCGTGAATGTCGCCCTGCTCTATCTCCCCCACCGCCCGCTCGTACCAGGGCCGGGCCTCCGAGAACCGGCCGGTCTCATAGAGGGCGAGTCCGATGGTCTCTCCGTCGGCAACCGTAATGTGTGTAGGCGAAACGGCATAGAGATCGGGTGTCGTGCTGAACGCCGCGAACATCACAGCAAGGTCGGCGTTCGCGGGATGATCGGCGAGTTCGGTGGCAAGTTCCACGAAACGGCGCACCTGGATCCGGCGCACCGCCTCCAGCGCCGGCGCGTTCTCCGGCGCAGGAGGCGTGTCCAGCACGAACGAGGCGAATAACTGGTGTATGGAAAGAGTGGTCCCACCTTCTAGCAGGTGCAAGTCCTGACAGGCATCTACGACGCGCTGGAAGGCCGCCTCGCTCCAGCCCGTCGGCTCCTGTAGATGACGAAACAGCTCCTCCGCGAGAATCCTCTGGGGGTTGAGGAAGGCCGCGGCGTGGAGCAGCAACTGCGCGTTGGGCTCGAGGCGGGCGAACACGCCGCCGAAGCTGGCCGCGGCCTGGTCCGCCAGCATCAGGCCGGCCGATCCGCCTCGGCCGCGCCGTTCCTCGTAGGCCAGCATTACGGCCGTGGGGCAGATTTGCACGGGCAGTCCCTCGGAGCGCTTCACGATCGCGTCGCCATACTTCTCGGCAATGGCGGGGCCGCCCAGTTCCGCAACTAGTTGCCGCGCATCATGGTCCTTGAGTGGCGGTACCAGAAGCGTCTCCCATCCCGGGGGCCAGTTGTCCCGCACTGTAGTGATCAGGACATGGCAGGGCATTCCCGCGGGAGGCAGCCAGGGTGTCACCTCCTCCGCGGCCCGGACGTTGTCGTAGATGAGGAGGGTGGGGGCAGAGGCGAGGGAGTAGAAGGTCTGGGCGCACTGCTCCGGTACGGAGAGGTCAGGAGGGAAGGTCAGCCCGAGGAGGGTGCGGCCGAGGGTGGCGAGGTCGAGAGGCGGGCCGCCGGTGGAGAAGTCAACGAGGAAGGCGCCGCCGGGATAGCGGTCCTGCCAGCGGCGGCCGCACTCTTTCGCGAGTTCGCTCTTGCCGACACCGGGCTGGCCGTGGAGCACGACCACGCCCTCGCGCGGGAAGCCGTCGCAGAGGCGGCGCGCCTCGGCGACCAGTTCTTCCCGGCCTACGAAGGGCGCGCTGTGGCGGGAGGGGAGGTTGCCGCGGAAACGCGGCAGGACCGCGGCGGGAGCAGGCGGTTCCGCGGGCGGCGGGGCTGGGGTCGGCACGGGGGTGAGACGAGGGAGAGGGAAGCTCTTCTCGTAGTTCGGTTCGTGAGGGAACAGACTTGGGTCAACCGTCCATACCTCTTCCGGCCGGTCCTCATACCGGATCGGAAACACTGTGACGCGGTCGCCATCAAGGGTGCAGTAGAAGGCGAGGTTGGGCCATCCGTGCGAATCGTAGGCCGCGCCCGCGGAGCAGCAGAGCAAGGTCCCGTGGGAGGTGACAGAGGACTCCACCCCGGCCTCGTGCAGATGCCCGTGCAGAAGCAGGTCGGCATGCCTGGCGACGCTGGCCCTGATGTTCCCACGCTCTTCACCGTTGAGCTCGTCTAGCGGATGATGCAGCAGCGCGACGCGCAGGTCCGCGCCGAGGGCCGCCAGTGCCTCCAGCGCCGGCTCCACGCAGCGCCGGCCCACCCACAACTGCGCGTGGTCGTCTTCGCCCTGGCAGAAGAGTGCGCTATTGACAGCCAGTACGCCGACCGTTCCGTCCGCCACCTCCACCTTGATCGGGGCATGGCAGGTAGACCTCTCTGGGAACTGGCGAAGGCCCTGGAAGTAGTCGTTGTACCACTTCACAAACTCGGCCTGCTTCACGGAGACATGGAGCAGATCGCGGTCCGGCGAGAAGTACTTGTCCGCCTCTTCACCTGCCGTCAGCGTCCGCGCCAGGCCGACCCCGCGCGGCCTGTCCACGTCATGGTTCCCGGGAACGAGATAGAGGTGACGACGCTCCAGCCCGGCCGCCTGCAGCAACTCATTGAAGAACAC
>CAZUGW010000408.1:0-657 GCA_964620055.1 uncultured bacterium | reverse complement strand
GTGGCCGGCGCATACTCCGTGGCCTTGCCGGAATGGGCGATGTCCCCGGTCGCAAAGACCAGCTCCGGCGCGCGGCCGTGTTCGCGGAACCACGCGACCGACCGCACGAGGGCGCGCAGGACCAGATCGCGATCGTAGGGGTCCCCCTCGCGGAAGTGAAAGTCCGAGATGTGGAGCCAGGTGAGCTTCATGGTCGCCCCCCCCTGCGGGGCCAGGTGAGATGGTTCGAGGGAGGGAGGGGTTATCCTTCTGCCTGCGTTGCCTGCGGCCTAGCGGGCATGCGCCTCCCCTTCCCCCTCCCCCTCACTGCGTTCGGGGTTTCGGCTCGGAGGAAATAGGGACAGTTACCTATTTATGATAGGCCTTGGCTGACCGTCATAGTCGCTCCCTCTCTGCACCAGCAGAGAGGGAGGCCGTGCTCCCATTCCGAGGGATCCGACATGAAACGCCCCCTCCTCTTGCTAACCCTCCTCGTCACCCTCCTCCTCACCGCCACGGCCTACGGCCAGCTCCGAGGCAATCTCACCAAGATCACCACGCCCGAGAGCCGGGAGCTGGATATCTCCTACGTGTCGGGCACCCATCGCCCCAGCGCGATTACTCTCAAAGACAAGGACATCAACAACAACCCGGTGGATCGGACCACGCAGCTTGCCT
>CAZUGW010000407.1:0-3256 GCA_964620055.1 uncultured bacterium | reverse complement strand
ACCTCCGGCTCGCCCAGCAATATCAAGAGATGGCCAAAGCGCGCCCCCGCTACCACGCCATTCATAATTGGCTCCGGAATGCGGTAGGTCATCTCGACCCGCTGCTGTTCCGGAGCCAGTTTCACTTCCGACACCCAGGTCCGTAGTAGGCGCTTCTGGTCGGCCGCGCCGCCCTGCTTCAGGACCTTCTCCGTGCGCCGACGGTACTCCGAGGCGGCATGGATGTCGATCTGCGGGGATTCGCCGGCGACAACGGCTCTGCCCAGCAGCGAATCCCGTTCCTGGAGCAGTTCCTTCAGCCTGGCGTTGGCCCAGGCCGCGTCCGACAGCCCATCTTCGATGGCCCGGCGGATGTTCTCGATCTTGGCGGCGATGGCCTGGACGCGGGCGGCGGCGTGAGGATCGTGTCCGGTCTGCTCCTCCCATATCCGGCGGAGTTCGGTGTTCACCTCGGCCAGGAACCCCTTGGGATTAGCGCAGATGCCGAGAAGACCCCGCACCCCCTCGGCCACCTCAGCCTCAATGCCCTCCTGTGGCACGTACACGCCCGGGCCGCAGCCCATGCCCCGCCGATAAGGTTGGCTGCCGCACACGTAGTAGCTGCTCGCGCTGGTGCGGAACCCGATCATGTTGGCACCACAGCGGCCGCACTTGAACAGACCTCCGCTCAGCAGGTAGCGGGATTCGCGGCTCTTCCCGTACCCCGTGTCGAACTGCTTACGCGCACTGGAACGGCGGTGCGCCGCGATGGCCCTCGCCTCCTCCTCAGTGATAATCGCCGGGTGCGCGTTCTCGACGATCAGCCATTCGGAAGCCGGCCGGATGCTGCCGTTCTTGCGGTGCACGTTCCAGACCCCATACCCGCAGAACTGCAGCAGCGAATGTGGCTGGAGAAGCGCATGCCAGGTGGAGATGCTCCAGTACTGCTTGCGCCGCGCCGGGATACCGCTCTGGTTGCAGAAGTCCCTCAGCGCGTCGAGAGAGGCACCCTTCGCCGCCATCTCGGCGAGGCAGTGCCGTATCCACTCGTGGACGGGGCGGCCCGCGACCACGCTCTCGTCCAACACCCAGATGCTCTTGATGATCGGGCGGCCCCTCTTCTCCTCGCCACGGATCAGTTGCTCCGACCGATAGCCCCAGAGCGGCTGGCCGCCATTCTTGTAGCACCAGCCTGTCTCTGCGTCTCTCGTTTGCGCGTTGCCCCGGCAGCCCTTTCTCGTATGGAAAGCGACCTCCCGGCTGTAGGCCTCGTTCTTGGCGAAGGTGATCGCCTCCATGTAGACGCCCGCGACCGTGTCGGGGTCTATCTCAGGGTCGTTGAGGGAGATCACCTTTATGCCGGCCTGACGCAGCTCTCGCACGAGAATCTTCGCCCTCACGCTGTCGCGAGAGAACCGGGAGAAGTCGTGCACCAGGATAGCGTTGACCTCGGGATTCGCGCGGGCCGCCGCCAGCATGCGATGAAACTCCACCCGCTTGGCCTCCTTCTGGAAGGCGCTGGCCGCCTCGGAGAACTCGGCAACGACCTCGATGTCGTGCTTCTCTGCGTAGACGCGCATCTCCCGAAACTGCTCCGGCATGGAGAGCCCCCGTTCCTCCTGCATGTCGGTGCTGACGCGTGCCCAGGCGACGGCCTTCACGGAAGGTGCGGCACCGAGCTGACGCTCGCCGACAACGCCCACGAGGGATTCAAGTAGGGAAGCCGACCCGCTCATCTTCGTCCCTCCTTCGGCACCTGCACCTTCGCCAACATCTTCTCCAGCAACTCGAGCACGATGGCGTGCTGGCTCCGTCGCTCAGTGAAGGCGAGCCAGCGCAGCTTCTCATGGAGTTCGTCCGGCATTCGGATCGTCAGTCGTACCATTGTTCCTGCCTCCGCCCTACACTATAGCATCATAGTGTAATGCAGTCAAGGGCTGTCGTCGGGTTCAGGAAGCGCCCGTGGCCCCGCGCTGGCGGCCGAGAGCGCAGGTTCCCCGCTGTTGCCGCGGGCAAGTAGAACCTCAGCGGTGCCAGGGGCGGGCTTCCCCGCCACGTTGATCTGCTTTTCGCCCACGTTCACCTGTCCGGCCTGCTCAATCTTGATGATGAAGGGAGCCGCCTTCATCTGCCGCATGGCCTCCAGGTTCCGCAGGAACAGCTCGTTCGCCCGGGCCAGGTAGGTTTGAGCATAGCGCACCAGGGTCTCGTAGTTGAACGTCTTGCCGTAAGCTATGTAAGTGTGCAGCGCGCCAGACGCGCGTATGTACTGGTAATAGCTCAGCACCAACGCGTCCACGAGCATGAACTCCGCCGCCGTATTGATCTCGTACTCCTTGACGAGCCGGTCTCTCAAAGGCTTCAGAGAGACCAGGAAGGCGAACTCCCCCTCGTCGCGATTCCCTTGGTTCTCGGCCGCCAATGGACCGATGAGCAGGTCGCCGTTTGGCACCCGTGCTCCATAGAGGTGGGAAAGCACCTCGGGGTTGTCCCGAATCACCTTGTTCTTCTGTTTCACCGGCAACGCATCGAAGCGCCTGAACCAGTCCATTATGCTCGCGTCGTCATGGGGCACCTGTTTCAGTGGCTCCAATTCTCCACTCGGCCGCTTCGCCAGCTTCCCGCTGCCCTTCTTCACGATCTGCTTGCTCATCGTTCGCTCCCGCGCCTGGTGCTCCCGGTATGACGGCAACTGCATCAGATTGACCTCCAGCGTCAACACCTCCTGGCCCGTCGCCGGGTCCCGCGTCGTCCACGGCAACCCCAGCCGGTTCCGCCGCTTCCGCTCCGAGCGGACCGTCTGTTGAAGCATGACGAAGTCATCCTCCGTGATCTCCCAGCCGAGGGCCGCCACGGTCTGCTCGCGGCTCATCTTATAGAGCGCCCGGTCGCGCTGCTCGGCTGGAAACGAACGCCGTTCCCGCAACTGCCGACCGTGCCAGTAGCGCCCAAGCTCTTCGCCCGTGCGCTGCCGGGCCGCCTTGGCATCGTCGTCCAGCGCGTCCAGGAGTTTCTTGAGTTCCCGCAGGCGCACCATCGGGTTCTCTTCCCGCGCCTCCGTCAGCGCGGTCCGCATCGCGTCGGCTCCTGCTCGCGGCACATACTGCCTCCTCTGTCCGCCGGCCGCATCTCGCCACCGCCGGTAGTAGTACGGCCCGTGCAGATGGCCCCGCGCACACCGGCAGTTTGGCTTCCCACACCGCTTGTACTCGGACACCAACGCCCCCGTCAGTTCGCCCATCGCTATCCCCAATCTTGGGCAACACACTCGGCCATG
>CAZUGW010000406.1:0-3265 GCA_964620055.1 uncultured bacterium | reverse complement strand
CCAGGCGGCGCGCAGACTCCCACCCGGGCGAAGTGGACCGTCATGGTCTACATGTGCGCCGACAACTGGACGGAGGCCGGCGCCATCGGCGTCGTCAACCGGATGGAGGAGGCCGCTCTCAGCATCTACAACCCCGAGGTCAACGTGGTGGTGCAGTTGGATCGTATCACTGCCCCGGGCGTGGACTGGGACGACACCTCGAATGGTGGCTGGGACACCTGCCATCGGTTCAAGATCACCCATGACATAAACGATGACCCGGTGGAGATCTATTCCGACTCCGATCCCCTCCTGCTGAACGACCTCGGCGAGGTGGACATGACCGATCCCTGGGAGCTGGCCGATTTCGCCGCCTGGGCGAAGGCCAACTACCCGGCCGATCACTACGCGCTGGTGCTCTGGGACTACAGCGACTTCTGGACGACTCGGTATCTGGGCACAGAGCCTGTACGGTGCTTCATGGAGGACGATACCTTCCCCTCTGGCATGCATGTGACCATCGCGGATCTCAAGACCGGACTGTCTTGGGCCTCCGACGCGCTGGGAAAGAAGATTGACCTGGTGGTCTTCGATAGCGACTACATGGCGCTGATGGAGACCATTTGCGCCACCTACGAGGATGCGAGTTACATGGTGGCCTCCGAGCTTGACTGGGGCGATGTGATCTGGTTTCCCTCGCCTCCGGACAGCGATCCGCTGGTACCCGACGATGTGGGCGGCGGAGTGGACTACTATGGGGCCATCTCCGAGATCCTCGCGGTCCCGGGCATCTCGCCGCTTGCCCTTGGTGAATACATCGGATTGTTCGGCTATACGGCGTACCCAGGCTGGCAGGGGGCGTACGGGCAGGAGCTAGTACTCGTTCCCGTGATAGACTGTTCGCAAGTGCCTGGAACGCTGACCGCGTTGAGCAACTTCGCCAACGAACTGCTCAACGCGTTCCATGCCGACCCCAACGGCCCGTTCGGACCCAGGGTCCATACCTACTGGGAGATCGCCAACGTGGCCGGCACGATGCAGGGAAGGCCCGACCACGCGAATGCCGTTGACCTCGGCTGCTTTGCGGAGTTGGTGAGCACCACGGCCACCACCCCCGCGCTGCAGAACGCCGCCACCAATCTGGTGACGCAACTCCGCCGCACGACATCGTATCCGGATCTCGGCCTGCGCTGGGGGATCTACCAGGGGCTCAGCATCTACTACCCGTTCAACCTCATGCCCTTCCAGGAATATCGGTGGTCGCTACTGTCCTGGATGACGACCTGGGACAACTGGATATACACCCAGCCCATCGGGTGGGGTTACACTACAGACAGTTTCGAGTCTGACAGCTCCGTGGACAACGCGAAGCCTCTCCGCCTGGGGTATGACCAGGGCTGGCACTGGTTCCACCGCACTGATGATATGGATATCGCCTCATTCCACGCCAACGCGGGGACGCTTTACGTGGTGGGCATTGATGATCAGGGCCCGGACTGCTATCCCTACATGGGCATCGTCGGCCTGGACAACGCTACCATCGTCGCGGAGGATCTGTGGCCCTTCTTCTCCGGCAACTATCTGATGTGGCTGTGCCCGGAGACGGGTACGTATCACGTCATCGTGTCCCAGGGCGACCAGTACGACGTTCCACATGAGTCCGGCGGCTTCACCTACTACAGCATCTGGGCCGCCTCCGTCAGTTTCTCGGACGTCCCGCCCGGTTCCTGGGCCTTCCGCCAGGTCGCGGCCTGCCGAGATGCCGACCTGGTGGGCGGATATCCGGACACCAGCTATCGTCCTGGGCAGGCGGTGACGCGTGACCAGATGGCCGTGTACGTCTCGCGCGCCCTGGCCGGGGGCGACGGGAGTGTCCCCGACGGTCCGTTCGTGGCCTCGTTCCCCGACGTTCCCACTTCCCACTGGGCCTACAAGTACGTCGAGTATGCCAGGGCGAGCGGCGTGGTTTCCGGCTACCCCACTGGCGAGTATCGGCCAGAGGTGCCGCTCGACCGGGCGCAGATGGCGGTGTTCATCGCCCGCGCCATGGCCGGGGGCGAGGCGAACCTTCCTGATTCCCAGTCCAGTTGGCTCTTCAATGACGTTCGGCCGGATTATTGGGCGCGAAAGCACATCCAGTATCTGACCCGCCAAGGCGTCGTCGGGGGCTATCCCGGCGGCACCTACCGCCCGGACACACCCTGCACCCGGGATCAGATGGCGGTGTTCGTCTCCCGCGCCTTCCTGCCGCCCATCAAGGCTCCTCTGGTGCCTCAGCAGTAGTGATCCCCTCGCCCCTGTCACGCGGGGCGACATACGCATGACAGGTCACGGGCTGCCCGTCGCAGAACCCTGCGGTCGGGCAGCCCGCTTTTTCGCCCACCGGGAGCGTGCTCGTGCAGTTCGACCGCACGCCGCTCTCTGACACCTCCAACGGCGACTGGACCGACACGCGGCGGTATCGTATTGCCTACAACGAGGATCCTGCCATTATCCACTCGCAGTTGGTGGCCGACTTGCCCCGCCGATCACTATCTGGTATCTCGAGTACGCGCACGACCAGGGGATCGTGAGTGGCTACTGGGACGGCTATCACCCCGGTGACACGGTGACGCGGGATCAGATGTCGGTGTACGTGGCGCGGGCGTTTGGGCTGTAGGCCGAAAAAAACGCTTGACGCATTACCGACTTGTATGGTAAGAACAAACACTGTGATGGCACTGCGCTCTCTTAACAACCTGGTGTGCCGGTGGTGGCGCGGCGAGATCTGAGCTTGCCGGGCACCTGTGCGCGCACCTGGGAATAGAGAGAGCGCCAACCGAATAGAGAAGAACGAGCACCGACCAGCCCGGCAACCCCGGCGCTGGTTTTTTCGTTTGTAGGGGCACGACATGTCGTGCCCTGTGGAGATCGAGAGAGAGGTAAGAGCCATGTACCGCCCGACGCGCGAAGAGTTCAAAGAGAAGGCGAAACTCGGGAATCTCATCCCGGTCTGGAAGGAAGTGCTGCTGGATCAGGAGACGCCGGTGTCGGCGTTCCGCAAGCTCGGCAACAGCCAGTACGCGTTCCTGCTGGAGAGCGTAGAGGGCGGCGAGCAGGTGGGGCGGCATTCGTTCCTCGGCTCCGAGCCGTTTGCGGTGCTCACCTCCAAGGGCGATCAGGTGACGATCTCCCGCGACGGGAGGCAGCATACCCGGCAATTGGGGGCAGGGGAGGACCCGCTGCACGCGCGGGCGGCCCTGCTCTCCGAGTACCAGTTCGTGCCGGTGGAGGGCCTGCCGCGGTT
>CAZUGW010000405.1:0-3272 GCA_964620055.1 uncultured bacterium | reverse complement strand
CAGCGCCTGCTCGGAATCGCTGAAGCCGGCGACCTCGATCATCCTCCGGATCACGGCGGGATGGGACGCCGGCGCGTCGCTGGCGAACAGCACCTTCTCGGGGCCGCAAATCTCCACCGCCATCTTCACCCACTGCGACATGAACACGAAGGCGGTATCGAGGTAGAGGTTCGGGAGCTGCTTCGCCTCTACCGCGCACAACTTGGCGTGGCCCGGCCAGAAGGCCGTGAACGCCCCCATGTGCCCCAGGATCACCGGCACGTTGGGATAGGCCCGCGCCAGGTGGACCTGGGCGTCAATCACCTCCGTATCCGGCGGCGTATGCAGCAGCAGCGGCCGGCCGTATTCGCTCAACAACTCCATCAGCCCGCGCGTCGGAAACCCGTCGCCCATGGTCGGGTGAATCTTCACCCCGCGGAAGCCGTACTTGTCGAAGCAGCGGCGAATCTCGGCCAGCGCTTTCGGCTCATCGTGAAGATTGGCGCGGGCGTACCCGATGATCTTACCGGGGTGAGCGAGGGCCACCTCATGGATCTCGCGGTTGTTCTCCGCGTAATCCTCGGCCGCCACGCCCATCACACAGCTCACGTCCACGCCGGCCGCGGCCATCTGCCTCAGCAGCACCTCCGCCGTCTGGTCCACCTGATAGGTGTCGCTGAGCCGCTCGCCCCGCCCCAGGTGGGTGTGGGTGTCAATGATCATCGGCGTTTCCTCGCCGCGGAGTCTTCGCCGTGAGGGGCCGCCCTCCCTACTTCGCCGGCGCGGGCGGCGGGCAGCGCACCACGTCTCCGCGCTGGGGCAGAGTGCCGTCGAGCATGACGCCGCTAGAGAACTTGTCCATCACCTCGGTGATCTTCATGGGGCCGAGGCGGGTTTCGCGATAGCCCAGCGTCTGGCCGGTCTCCGGGTCAACGAGGGCCTTGCCGCGACGATAGACGTCGAAGGTGTCGCCGACTTTGATATTCATGTTCTTGCCGCCGGTGATGGTGATCTCCCGGCCGTCCACCTCCATCACGCGGCTCTGCCAGGGGAGCTGCTCCATCCGCTGGCAGATGAAGTCAATCGCCTGGGTGAGGGCGGCGCGGGTGGCCTGCCCGATGGGGGTGGTGTCCTCTTTGCCGCCGGCGAGCACCATGCCGCCAATGGCGATGCCGCCCAGCGCGCCGCTGCTCTTGGCGCGGCCGTCCGCCTTCACGGAATCAATCACCTCGCCGGTGGCCGCGTCCACGATGCGGACGTCCAGGGCGACGAAGGCCTCCCGCTTGGCCCCGCCCAGGGCGATGCCGCCGATGGCGATAGCACCCCCGGAGCGGGACTTCTTGTCGGTGTACTCGGTGATGGCGGCCTTGATCAGCCACTCCGCGCCGATGACGCGGCCCTTGGGCGCCGCCGTCTCCTGGTTGACGCGACCGCTCGCGCCCAGGTCCTGCTCGCCGAGCACCTCGTCGAGGGCCTTGCGCTCGAGCACGATGAAGCGGCCGGTGTTCATCAACGCCGTGGTGAGCTGCTCGGTGAGCGCGGCGCCGACCTGGCCGGGGTTCGCGTCGGAGTTCCAGACGATGGAGGTGGTAGTGGTCTCCTCCCCGGAGGTGGTCCGCGCCGTTACCGTTCCGTTGCTCACCGCGATGGGCATCACGGCGATGCGCTTCTTGAGTCCGGTGTAGGGCGGCGGCTTGGGGGGAGCCTCCTGCTTCGGCTCCTCGGCGGCCAGCGCGACCGCGAGCAAGAGGCAGCACAGGCTCAACATGGCGACAAAGCGGCGACTTCTCATGGCGGTTTCTCCCTGGAGCAGAGTGCGAGTTTGCGCTATAGTCTCTGACACGTAACTGCCACATGGGTTGCCGGGGTTCCTGTCGCGGGTGATAGCACATGTCTGGACTGAGAACGACAATCGAACGCCGCCTGAATCTCGAGCTCGGCGCGGTCCGCAAGGACCCCGGCGGCAAGCTGCGCGTGTGTTTGGTCTACCCGAACACGTATCGCGTGGGGATGTCCAGCCTCGGGTTCCAGACGGTCTATCATCTGTTCAACTCCGACCCGGCCGTGGTGTGCGAGCGTTGCTTCGTGCCGGACAAGGAGGACCTGGAGGACCTGGCGCGCACCGGCGGAGAGTTGCTCTCCTATGAGTCGCAGTCCCCGCTGCAGACGTTCGACGTGATCGCCTTCTCCATCTCCTACGAACTCGACTATGTCAACGTACCGCGGATTCTGCGACTGGCGAAGCTGCCCGTGCGCGCGCAGGAGCGCGGGGAGCATCACCCGCTGGTGATCGCGGGCGGGCCGATCACCTCCATCAACCCAGAGCCACTGGCGTCGCTGATTGACTGGTTTGTAGTGGGGGAGCTTGAACCGGTGGTGGGGGAGGTGATCGAGGAGTCGAGGAGTCGAGGAGTCGAAAAGTCGAAGGGAAGGGGCAGGCGATATCTGGAGGACCTCGACGCCTGGCCCACGCATTCACGTATCCTCACACCGGAGACGGAGTTCGGCGAGTTGTTCCTGGTGGAGGTCGGGCGGGGCTGCGCGCGGCGGTGCAAGTTCTGCGTCACCCCGGCCTGCTACTGGCCGCTGCGGTTCCGGTCGGTGGGGGCGGTGCTGGAGTCGGTGCGGATCGGCCTCGAGTACCGCAAGGCCGTTGGACTGATCGGCGCGGCGGTGTCGGATCATCCGGGCATTGACGAGATCGCGACCCGCATCGTCGGCCTGGGCGCGCGGCTGTCGGTGTCGTCGCTGCGCGCGGACTCGGTGTCGGAGACGCTGATCGAGGCCCTGGCGCGGAGCGGCGCGCGTAGCCTCACCATCGCGCCAGAGGCGGGGAGCGAGCGCTTGCGCCTGGCCATCGCCAAAGGTATCACCGACGCGCAGATTCTCGAGACGCTGACCCGCGCCGCGCGGGCGGGCATGCGGGAGGCGAAGCTCTACTTCATGATCGGCTTGCCTGGGGAGGGGGAGGAGGACGTCGCCGCCATCCCCGCCCTCGTACGCCGCTGCCTCCAAGCGAGCGGCCTCTCCCGCCTCACCGTCGCCGCGGGCGCGTTCGTCCCCAAGCCGCATACGCCCTACGAACACGAACCCATGCTCCCGGTCCCCGAACTCAGCCGGCGACTGCGCGCCATCCGCGACTCCCTCCGCGGCGAACGCAAGGTGACGCTGGCCCTGGAGAGCGCGAACTGGTCGCATATCGAAGCCCTCCTCGCCCGCGGCACCCGTGAACTCGGCGAGACCATCATCGCGGCGGAGGAGGGGGGAGGGAGTCTGGGGGCGTGGAGGAGGGC
>CAZUGW010000404.1:653-3279 GCA_964620055.1 uncultured bacterium | reverse complement strand
CGCCGGGCAGCCTGAACTTCGGCTACACCTACAACGCGGTGAACCTGCTCGACACCGTCTCGAACCCGAACTCAGTGACGATGAGCTACTCCTACGACAACGGCGGCCGGCCCACGCGCATCACGCGGCCGGGGAGTTACATTGACTTCCAGTACAACGCCCGCAACTGGATCACCGCCGTGCTCAATCGCAAGACCGACAACAGCACGCTCTACGATGCAAACTACTACTACCAAGACGGCAGCCTGTGGGATCACACCGGAAATCCGGTGAAGCGCGTCGAGAACTTCGGGGCCGGGAACTTCACTACCACCCTGCGCTATGACAACATCTACCGGATGACCGAGGAGACGAAGCGCGACTCTGGCGGGGTGGTGCAATACGCGCTGGGCTATGGTTACGACGCGGTCGGCAATCGGACGAGTAGAATGCTCGGTGGCACAACTGTCACCTACACTTACGATGACAACAACAAGCTCGCCTCGGCCAACGACGGCTCGTCGTTTGGCTACGACAGTAACGGCAACATGACCAGCGTCTCGGGGCCGCTGGGCTCCAAGACGCTGGCGTATGGCGACGAGAACCAGCTTACGTCCCTGCTTTCCGGCGGAGTGACGGATCTCTACTACTACAACGCCCTCGGGCAACGCTACCGGGCGAGACTGGGCGGCACGTATGGGAGATATGTCTACAACGGCGAGCGAGTACTGGAGGAGACCAACGACTCTGGCACCGTGGTCGCTCGCTACACCACCATGGACCCGGGGTTCTGTTGCCCGCTCCTGCACATGTGGCGGTCCAACGGGGCGAGTCGCTTCCCGCTGTACGACATGACGGGCTCGGCCCGCGAACTCGTGGACGCGAGCGGCGCGGTCACTGACACCTACACTCTCGACGCCTTCGGCCGCCAGATCAGTAGCACGGGCACGACCACGAATCCCTACAAATATGACGCGGCGTGGGGGTATATCAGTGATCCGTCAACCTTCCAGCAGCTGGGCGCAAGATTCTACTGGCCGGAGGTCGGGAGGTTCTTGCAGCAGGACCCGATTGGGGAGGGGGTGAATTGGTATGCGTATGCGGGGAACAGCCCCCTGGTGTGGATAGATCCATATGGACTCAGCGACAGCGGGAACTGGTGGCATTACCTCGGACATGCGGATACGTGGACCGGAGGCCTGGGTGACGCGCTGCGTAGTGCCAGCGGCCCGGTGATAGCGTTCGGAGGCGCGATGGCAGTCGCCGTGGGCGAGGCGGGAAAGCGCGTTGCCACTGGTGGCTGGAGTACGGCCAGCAGAGTAGCGGCGGGAGCGGGCTATGCGCTCGCGATTGTCGGCGGGATCGCAACGTATAACCAGTATGCCCCTGAAGCAATGAAGGCTGCGACACCAGTTCGTCGCGGTGACCGATGGTTAGGCGAGAAGGACCCAACTGAGCCCGACCCATGGGAAGGCCTCTACTGTCCATCGGGCGAGCAATACGAAAGAGACAAGAAGTAGCTACGGCTTTGTTCTCATCTCGGTACTGCCATCCGTGGATGCGTTCGGTCCCATACGCGTGGGGCCTGCTGGTAGTGCTGATGCTGGTGCTTCCTACGGGCTGTGCCCGTAGGAAGCACCAGCAGACTAGTCCTGTCCAGGTCTCGCGTACCGCGCTCGTGACTGGATATGACCCCGCCTGGTCACCGGATGGGTCACGAATCGCCTATGTAGAAGCTGCATACCAGTCGCATGGCATGAATGGCATATTCTTCGATAGCAGAAAGGACGAGCCAGCGCCGAGGAACTCGATTTGCGTGTGGGACGTGAAGTCCGGTCACCGCCGCGTAATTCAACTCACTCAATCATCGAACGACTTTGTCTCTTCCCTTGTCTGGAGGAACAATAACGAGGTCATGTTCCTGGTCACTGATCTGCGGCGCGTCGACCGTCTCCGTTTTGAGGGAAGATGGCATTGGCTGGCTATCTATCGCCATTCGGAGGTGCCGAAGAAGGTCGCAGTATACAACCTGCCTATGAATGAGCTCACTGTCCTGAGCCCGCATCTTGCTGCCGTGCCCATCGAACTCGAGCCGCTCGAGGAAGGTAGCGGGCGGACGGCGGTCTGGGAGTACCAGAAATCGGAGGGCGACGACACCACCGGAACACGGGTTTCTGAGGTGATTGGCTCCTCAGGACAACTCGGAGACAGGTTGAGTCTCCCTCCGGCGCGGTGGAGTGGCGTCGCAGCAGCCACCCGACGCACCCAAGTACCAGTCGCTGTACGCGCCAGTGCCAAGTGGAAGCGGTGTCTATCTCGTGTCGACAGGGGCAGTTACGCAGACTTCTACTGCCCTGGTAAGATGATCGAAGGCGTTTACGGTTCGCCAGATGGGAAGCGCGTGGCATTCCTAGAGCAGATCCCCAGCCAGCTCCCGGGCCCGCGCATGGACCTGAAGGCCATCCGCGTTAGCGGGGGAGATCCGGTTCTGGTCACCAATAACGCGTGGCCCTGGTCTCACGTTGCATGGTCACCCGATGGAAGAAGGATCGCATACGTAAAGGCAGAGAACGGGGAGATTGCGATTGAGACGGTACCTAGAGACACCAAGTAGGCAGGTAATGCCTCAATTGACTTCGGCGGTGTC
>CAZUGW010000404.1:0-643 GCA_964620055.1 uncultured bacterium | reverse complement strand
CCTCTGGCTCCTACGCCCGCGGCTACAAGGCCATTGACTATCCCAACAACACCGACATCTACCTCACCCGCGACAAGGATGGCCTGGTCACGGAATTCCGCGACGCCTCCGGGACCAACACCGCCGTCTACTACCTCGGCGGCTGGCTGAAGAGTCTCACCAACGGCGCGGGCAAGACGGTGACCTATCAGTACAACGGCGTGGGCCTCATCTCCACGCTGACCACGCCGGGCAGCCTGAACTTCGGCTACACCTACAACGCGCTGAACCTGCTCGACACCGTCTCGAACCCGAACTCGGTGACGATGAGCTACTCCTATGACAACGGCGGCCGGCCCACCCGCATCACGCGGCCGGGGAGTTACATTGACTTCCAGTACAACGCGCGCAACTGGATCACGGCCGCGCTGAACCGCAAGACCGACAACACTACTCTCTACGACGCGAACTACTACTACCAAGATGGCTCGCTCTGGGACCACACCGGCAACCCGCTCAAGCGCGTCGCGAACTTCGGCGGCAGTAACTTCACCACCACGCTGCGGTACGACAACGTTTATCGGATGACCGAGGAAACCAAACGCGACTCGGGTGGAGTAGTGCAGTACACGCTAGGCTACGGATACGACGCGGTCGGCAATCG
>CAZUGW010000403.1:0-3289 GCA_964620055.1 uncultured bacterium | reverse complement strand
GTCCACGAGCATCGAACCCCGCTCCATCCAATCGCCGCGGTTGTACTTGATATCCCGCCCGCACGCGATCACCACCACCGGCGCGTCGGCCACGAATCCCTGGTTGTGGCAGTACGGGACGAGGTCGCGCTTCCGCTCTCCCTCCGTCACCACAATCAGGCGCGTCGGCTGCCGGTTGCTGCCGGAGGGCGCGATCCGCGCCGCGTCCAGCACCCGATTCAGCACCTCCTCCGGGAGGGGCGTGGCCGAGTACTTCCGCACACTTCGCCTCGTTCTCATCACCTCATAGATATCCATCCTCACCTCCCTCTCCTCTCGCCTCGGAGTTTACCCTGAGCGAAGCGAAGGGCCTCCTCGACTCTCGCCTCTTCACCTTACCAGAGGTTCGAGATCACAATCCCCACCGCCACCAGCGCGGAGCTGACCGCCAGCACCGGAGTGAACGGCTCGTGCAGCGCGATGACGCTCACGAACACGCCCACGACGGGGGCGACGAAGCCGAAGATGGAGATGGCGCTGGCGGAGTAGCGCTTGATCTGCGCGATCCAGATGGTGAAGCAGAACGCGCCGATTACCACCCCCTGATACAGCACCGCCGCCCAGCTTGCCGGCCCGACGTTCCTCCCGGCCAGCCCCTCCAGCCCGAAGCTGTAGACCAGGAACACCGCCGCGCCCATCAACATCTGCCACAGCACCACCCGGCTCGGCTCGATGCGCGACACCGCATGTTTCAGAAACACGATCTGCACCGCGAGGACGACCGCGCTGAACACCTGGATCAGATCGCCCCACATCTGCGCGCCCTGCCACTGGCCCCACTCGCCCGCGAACAAGGCCACGATCCCGCCCAGGGCCGCGCCCAGACCTAGCACCCGACCCAGCGAGGTCCGCTCCCCCGGCAGCCAGAAGTGCGCCAGCGCGACGACGAACAGCGGGTAGCTGTGGAGGATCACGATGGAGTGGCTCGCCGTGCCCCAGTGCACGCCCAGCGTGAACGTCGCGATCTGCACGATGAAGAACAGGCCGTTGGCGAGCAGCCAGCGCGGTTCGCCCGGTTGCGGCCTCACCGCGACGCGGGTGATAAGACACCAGATCCACACCCCCACCACGGCGATAGCGAATCGCAGCCCGGCCGCGCCGATGGGCGGGAGGTCCACCAGCGCGATCTTCAGGGCCGTCGGGTTCGTGCCCCACAGCGCGGTCGTGCTCGCCGCCAGCAAGGCCGCGCCCGCGGTCAGCCGCGCGTTGCGGGGCTGGGTTGATTCCAGCG
Organism: uncultured bacterium; assembly: GCA_964620055.1. Taxonomy (GTDB): domain Bacteria; phylum Armatimonadota; class Hebobacteria; order Hebobacterales; family Hebobacteraceae; genus CAZUGW01. The sequence goes on along the minus strand of CAZUGW010000403.1, from coordinate 2,019 downwards.
CGACCTCTTCGGCCAGTAATTCACTCACATCACTGCTCCTGCCTTCGCCTACTTCCCCCGCCGCCGCGCTGCAACCTGCCGGAGAGGGAGTCGCGCCGCCTCCGGGGAAGCTGATCGGGTACGGAGGAACGAACATGGCGCGCAAGTTCAAGGCCGAGGAGATGCCCCCCGCCGAGTTCCAGCAGGCGATGGCGGAGAAGCCCGTGGTGATCCTCACCACCGGCATCCTGGAGTGGCACGGCGACCACCTGCCCCTGGGCACGGATGCGCTGAAAGTGCGCGGCCTCGCCGAGCGGCTGGCGGAGCGCACGGGGTCCATCCTCTTCCCGCAGAACTGGTTTGGCGTGGTCGGCTACGACGAGATGCTCGGCACGGTGACCTTCAGCAAATCACTGGTGAAGGCCATTCTCACCGAGTTCTTTGAGAATATCGAGAAGATGGGCGCCAAGCTCATCGTCTTCCTCACCGGGCACTACGGGCAGTTCCAGGTCGAGACCATCACCGAGGCCGCGCAGGAGTACCTGGCCCATAGCAAGATCCGCATCATCGCCCAGCCGGAGTACGAGGGCACGGACTTCTCCGGCTTCCCCTGCCAGCCCGATCACGCGGACAAGTACGAGACCTCCATGATGATGGTAGTGCGGCCTGAGTTGGTGCACATGGAACACCTCCAGCCGCATGACTAGCCCCCGCGCCCGAACGCCTGGGACTTCGTCTCGCCCAAGGGCACGTGGACGTGGTCGGAGGACCTCGCCACCACGGCCTCCCCCGAGCTGGGTGAGCGCGTCATGCAGGCCTTGCTCGATCACCTGTCGCAGCGCATTGAAGAGGAATACGCGCAATGCCCACGCTGACGATCGCCGCCCTCCAGATGCTCGTCACACTCGACGTGGCGGAGAACGAGCGCAGCATTCTCGCCGGCCTCGAGCGTGCAGCGCATGACGAGGCCAGTTTCCTGCTCACTCCCGAGGGTTCGCTCTCCGGCTATCATTCGGACTTCGACGGCGAAGCCGTGGCCGCCGCGGTGGAGCGTGTCGCCGCCTTCGCCAAGGAGGTCGGCGTGGGCCTGGCCCTGGGGACGTGCTACCAGGAGCGGGACGGCGCGGCCGAGGTGTGCTACAACCAGGTGCGGGTCTACACGCCCGAGGGCGAGTATCTCGGCTATCACGCGAAGATCCTGCGCTGCAGCTCGCTCGACCATCCCGGCACCGGCGAGATGCAGCAGTTCGCAGAGGGGACCTTGCGCACCTTCGACTGGCGCGGCCTGCGCTTCGGCGCGCTGATCTGCAACGACCTGTGGGCCACGCCCGGCTTCACCACCATGCCCAATCCCTATCTCGCGTGGCGACTCAAGCAAATGGGCGCGCAGTTCATCTTGCACGCGATCAACTCCGGGCGGGACATTCGCAACCGCCCGTTCCTGGAGTCATGCGCTTCCATGTGGGCGCGGGCGGTGCAACTCCCCCTCGTTCAGGTCAACGCCGCCCCTGCGGACGGGGAGCCGCTGAACGCGCCGTCGGGAGTGATCGCGCCGGACGGAACGCGCTACCTCTCGGTCCCGGATCGTGGGGAGGAGTACTTCGTGTGTCAGCTACCCGTTGGGCAGGAGCCCCTGGGTCGCTCGTAGCGACCGGGGCGGCGGTCTGCGCGGCAGACTCAGCCACTTGCCTCCTGCCCCCAGTGACAGGGGCTGCTCGATAGACGCATAAGGGCGACCCGCCTCCGCGGGTCGCCCTTCTCTTTCCTTCGAGCCTTTGTGTCGAGAGCCGCCCCTACCCCTCCCTCAACGCCCTCACCAACCGCGGCACGATCTCGAACACATCCCCCACGATCCCATACGTGGCGATATTGAAGATCGGCGCGGTGGGGTCTTTGTTGATGGCGATGATGCACTCCGAGGAGCCCATGCCCGCGAGGTGCTGCACCGCGCCGGAGATGCCGCAGGCGATGTAGAGCTTGGGCTGCACGGTGCGGCCGGTCTGGCCCACCTGGTGATAGGCGGGAATCCAGCCCGCGTCC
>CAZUGW010000402.1:0-3304 GCA_964620055.1 uncultured bacterium | reverse complement strand
GGCGGCCTCCCTGGGCGACATCGGCACGGGTGCGGTGGACAAGCTGCTCGCCGCGTTGGCCGCCTCGGGGCAGGAGACGAAGGTGAGCTTCCAGATCTCCCGCGCGCTGGCGCTGATGGGAACCACGGCGACCCCGAGGCTGATCGCCGCCCTGTCGAGCCCGAACCCGGCGCTGCAGCAGTGGAGCGCCACCGCCCTCGGCTCCATCCACGACGAGAGCGCGGTGCAGCCGCTGAAAGACCTGGGAAAGCGGGCCACCGGGAACGTGAAGTGGGTGGTCGAGGAGCAGTTGCGCATCCTGACCGGCAGCACGAAGTTCTGAGGGCATCTCGCGAAATCCCCGCCCCCCCGGTGGGGATTTCTTGTACCTGGGCCTTGACACTAATGTTGTCAAGTCACTATCATTGGACACGCTAATAGGGTAATATCGCAGGTGTCACCTGGCCGCCTGCGGCGAGCGCGCCGCGCGGCCGTAACTTCGGCGTTATTTGCAGAGGCTGAGGGAGGTAGAGAAGCATGGCCAAAGTCATCGGGATAGACCTGGGCACGACGAACTCCGTAGTCGCGGTCATCGAAGGCGGCGAACCGGTCGTTATCACCAACGCGGAGGGGAGCCGACTCACGCCCTCGGTGGTGGGATTCACCAAGAGCGGGGAGCGACTGGTGGGGCAGCCGGCGAAGCGGCAGTCCATCATCAATGCGGAGAACACGGTCTATTCGATCAAGCGATTCATGGGGCGGCGCTACGACGAGGTGGAGACCGAGCGCAGCATGGTTCCCTACCGCGCCGTCGAGGGGAAGAACGGCATGGCCGTGGTCCAGATCGGCGATAAGCAGTATACGCCGGAGGAGATCTCGGCGATGATCCTGCGCAAGCTGAAAGATGACGCCGAGTCCTACCTGGGCGAGAAGGTGACCCAGGCCGTGGTCACCGTCCCCGCGTATTTCAACGACGCGCAGCGCGCCGCCACCAAGAACGCGGGCGAGATCGCGGGCCTGGAGGTGCTGCGGGTGTTCAACGAGCCGACGGCCGCCTCCCTGGCCTACGGCTTCGGTCGCGAGGGAAGTCACGAGGAGACCATCCTGGTGTGGGACCTGGGCGGCGGCACCTACGACGTCTCGCTGCTCGAATTGGGCGAGAACGTGCACGAGGTGAAGGCCACCAACGGCGACACCCACCTCGGCGGCGACGACTGGGACGAGCGCATCGTGAACTTCGTCGCCGACCAGTTCCAGCGGGAGCAGGGGATTGACCTGCGCAAAGACCGCCAGGCCCTCCAGCGACTGCGCGAGGCCGCGGAGAAGGCCAAGGTGGAGCTCTCCACCATGGTCCAGACCAGCATCAACCTCCCCTTCATTACCGCGGATCAGAGCGGGCCCAAGCACCTGGACATGAACCTGACGCGGGCCAAGTTCGAGGAGTTGACCCAGGACCTGCTCAACCGCATGGTGGGTCCGTTCGAGCAGGCTATCAAAGACGCGAAGATGACGGTGAAGAACCTGGACGACGTAATCCTGGTGGGCGGCGCCACCCGCATGCCCATGGTCCAGGACCTGATCCGCAAGCTCACCGGCAAGGAGCCGCACAAGGGCGTCAACCCCGACGAGGTGGTGGCGATGGGCGCGGCCATCCAGGCCGGCATCCTGGGGAGGGAAGTCCACGACGTGCTGTTGCTAGATGTCACGCCGCTGTCGCTCGGGATCGAGACCCTGGGCGGGGTGATGACCAAGCTGATTGACCGCAACACCACTATCCCGACGCAGAAGACCGAGATCTTCACTACCGCCGCGGACAGCCAGACCGAGGTGGAGGTCCACGTGCTCCAGGGCGAGCGGCCCATGGCCGCCGACAACCGCACGCTGGGGCGATTCCGGCTGACGGGACTTCCGCCCGCCCCACGGGGCATCCCCAAGGTCGAGGTCTCGTTCAACATTGATGTGAACGGCATCCTGAACGTGGCGGCCAGGGACCTGGCTACCGGCGCGAAACAGGAGATCACTATCTCCGGCGCCGGCCAACTCGACCGGGGGGAAGTAGATCGAATGGTGAAAGAGGCGGCCTCGCACGCGGCCGAGGATCAGATGCGCAAGGATCAGATCGAGGAGCGCAACCAGGCCGAGCAGCTCATGTACACCAGCGAGCGCAGCCTGAAGGACCTCGGCGAGAAGGTCTCCGCCACGGACCAGGCCGACGCGGAGCAGGCGATCAAGGGCATGAAAGAGGCGCTGGAGGCGGACGACGCCGCGCGCCTCCGATCGGCCGCGGAGGCCTTGCAGGGCGTCATGGCGCGCATCACCCAGGCCGCCTACGAGCAAGCCGGCGCGGCGGGCGCGCCGACCGGCGGAGGCCCGACCCAGGAAGAGGGCGGTGGTGGTGACGAGGTGATAGACGCCGAGTTCCGCGAGAGCGAGTGAGGCGAAGAGGCGGCAGACGCAGACGGCTCCTGGCGGGTGCGAAGCAGCGTGAGAGTGACGTGAGGTAGCGCCTGATGGCTGCGGCTAACGCGCGTGATTACTACGAGGTGCTCGGCGTCGGCCGGACGGCGGACGAGAAGGAGATCAAGCGCGCCTTCCGGCGCCTCGCGCGCAAGTATCACCCCGACGCCAACCCCGGCAACGCGGAAGCCGAGAAGAAGTTCAAGGAGATCAGCGAGGCCTACGGGGTCCTGAGCGACGCCGAGAAGCGGGCCGAGTATGATCGGGTCGGGCGCGCGGGAAGCTTCCCCGGCGGGGCCGGCGCGCCCGGCGGACCTGGTGGGTTCCAGTGGCAGACCACCTACGGACCGGGCTACGGCTTCCAGGACTTCGAGGGCTTCGAAAACCTGCTCGGGGGCCTGTTGGGCCGGGCCGGCGCCTCCCAGCGGCGGCCTCACGGGCGCGATCTGACGGTGGAGGTGGACCTGACCCTGAACGACGCCTACAACGGCGTGACACGGCAGGTTACGGTCCCGGTGGCCCAGGTCTGCGCGCGGTGCCGCGGCGCAGGCGTGATGCACGGTGGGACGGTTTGCCCCGCGTGCGGTGGACAGGGCCAGACCCGGCACTCCAAACGGCTGGAGGTGAAGATCCCGCCCGGCGTGCAGACCGGCGCCAAGATCCGCCTCGCGGGTCAGGGCGAGCTCGGGCCTTCCGGGAGACGCGGCGACCTCTACCTGATCCCGCGGGTGTTGCCGCACGAGCTCTTCACGCGACGCGGCGACGATCTCCTGTGCGAGATCCCCGTGACTTTCCCGGAGGCGGCCCTGGGGGCCGAGATCGAGGTCCCCACCCTCAACGGGAAGGTCAAGACCAAGCTCCCGGCCGG
>CAZUGW010000401.1:222-3308 GCA_964620055.1 uncultured bacterium | reverse complement strand
CTCTCCGCGGGCCTGGGCCAGGCGCCACTATTCGGAGCAGTATCTGCTGGCCGCGCAAGTGACGGAGGCCATGGCGCGGGGGGTCGCAGTCGTCCCGGCCGGCTATCCCGAGACCGCGGGGATTGACGGCGCGACGCGGGGGAGGGTGCGGAAAGCGACATGAGCTGGGTGAGGCCGATAGTCGAGGTCGCCGGGATTCTGTTCGTCCTGCTCAACCTGCCGCTTGGGTTGATCTGGTTCGAGCGGCGGCTGCTCGCCTGGTTCCAGGACCGCTACGGGCCGAACCGGGTGGGGCGGTTCGGGCTGCTCCAGCCCGTCGCGGACGCGCTCAAGCTCTTCCTGAAAGAGGACTGGGTTCCGCCGTTCGCGGATCGCATCGTGTTCACCCTCGCCCCCGGCATCCTGGTGGTGACGGTGCTGCTCGCCTTCGGCGTGATTCCGTTCAGCCCGCGGGTGCGCGTCTCGGACTTAAACGTGGGCCTGCTCTTCTTCCTGGCGATGGCCTCGATGGGAGTCTACAGCATCGTGCTCGCGGGCTGGGCCTCGAACAGCAAGTATTCGCTGATCGGCGGGCTGCGCGCGGCGGCGCAGATGATCAGCTACGAGATCCCCATGGGCCTCTCCGTGGTCGGCGTGGTGATGCTCGCGGGGTCGTTCCGGCTGGGGGCGATTGTGGAGGCGCAACGCCCGCTCTGGTTCTGCGTCACGCAACCGCTGGGCCTGGTGATCTTTCTCATCGCCACGCTCGCGGAGGCACGGCGCATCCCGTTCGACCTGCCGGAGGCTGACTCTGAGATCATCGCGGGCTATCATACCGAGTACTCCAGCATGAAGTTCGGGATGTTCTTCTTGGGCGAGTACCTCGACATCTTGCTGGTGGGCTGCATGACCACCGCGCTGTTCCTCGGCGGCTGGCACGGGCCGTGGCTGCCGCCGCTGCTCTGGTTCGCGCTTAAAACGGGCGCGGTGGTGACGCTGTTCGTCTGGGTGCGGTCAGTGCTGCCGCGCTTTCGTTTCGACCAGTTGATGGACTTCGGGTGGAAGGTGCTGATTCCCGTGTCGTTGCTGAACGTGGTTATCACTGCGACCATCGCGCTGGCGGCGCGGTAGGAGACGCAAGAGGTGTGGTCCACCCTCCGATCTTTGTGGCTGATCTTCCTGCACCTGTTCCGCAAACGGGTGACGGTGCAGTACCCGGAGGAACGGCCGCGCCTGGCCGCCCGCTTCCGGGGCCGCATCATCCTCTCTCGCGACCCGGACGGCGGGGAGAGGTGTGTGGCCTGCTATCTCTGCGCCGTGGCCTGTCCGGTGGACTGCATCGCGCTCCAGGCCACCGAGGACGCGCATGGGCGGCGCTACCCGGAGTGGTTTCGCATCAACTTCTCGCGGTGCATTTTCTGCGGCTACTGCGAGGAAGCATGCCCCACCTATGCCATCCAGCTAACACCGGATTTCGAGATGAGCGAGTATGATCGGAGCAAGCTGGTGTATGAGAAAGAAGACCTGCTGATCAGCGGGACGGGCAAGTACCCCGGCTACAACTTCTACCGCCACGCCGGAGTGGCGGTGCTGGGCAAGGACAAGGGCGAGGCCGTGGACGAGGCCCCGCCGGTGGATCTCAAGGAGTTGTTGCCATGACGACCGTCTGCTACGGCGCGTGCGGGATCGCACTGCTCGCGGCGCTGATGGTGGTGACGCAGCGCAACGCGATGCACGCGCTGCTCCACCTGATCGTGATGCTGCTCGCGCTGGGCCTGGCCTTCTTCGCGCTGGGCGCGCCGTTCGCGGCGGCCTTGCAGGTGATGATCTACGCCGGCGCGATCATGGTTCTATTCGTGTTCGTGGTGATGATGTTGAACTTGGGGCCGTCGAGCGAGCGACGGGAGGAGCGGTGGTTGACCGCGAACGTGTGGGCCTTTCCCGCGCTGCTGGCTGCGGCGCTGTTGGCGTTGAGCATGTATGCGCTAGCCAATCTCTGGGGCGAGGGCTTTGGCGCAGCCGTGGTCGGGCCGAAGGAGGTCGGGCTGGCGCTGTACGGCCCGTATCTCCTGGCGGTGGAGCTCGTGTCCCTGGTGCTGGTAGCGGGGCTGGCGGCGGCCTTCCACCTGGCCCCGCCGCCGCGCACGGCGCCGACGGAGGAGGCGGGCGATGGATAACGCGGCCCACGTCTCGATAGGTGCGATCATGATCGTCTCCCTGGCGCTCTTCTTGATCGGGCTGCTGGGGGTGATGATCCGGCGGGACCTGCTGTTCGTGCTGATGTCGCTGGAGATCATGATCAACGCGGCCGCGCTGGCTTTCATCGCGGCCGCGGCGAAGTGGCGGCAGCCGGACGGGCAGGTGATGATGACGCTGATTCTGGTGGCGGCGGCCGCGGAGGTGGGAGTGGGCCTCTCTCTGGTGCTCCGCGTCTACCAGCGGTTCGCCACCATTGACAGCGATGCCGTCAGCACGATGAAGGGATAGCGCATGGCGTGGCTGTGGCTGATACCGGCCTTGCCGTTGTTCGGGGCGCTGCTGCTCGCGCTCCTCGGCGGCGCGCTGCCGCGGCGGCTGGTCGCGGTCGTCGGTTGCGCCTCCGTCGGCGCGGCCTGGGTGATCGGCCTGATTGTGACCCGCGCCTACCTGAGCGCGCCTCCGGCCGGCGGGGTGTTTCGCCAGATCCTCTATGAATGGATCGGCGTGGGGCCGCTGCGCGTCAGCATGGGGCTGTACCTGGATCAGCTTTCGCTGGTGTTCATGCTCGTCGTCACCTTTGTCGGCTTCCTCATTCACCTCTACTCGGTCGAGTTCATGGGGCGAGAGGAGGGGTACAGCCGGTTCTTCTGCCACCTGAACCTGTTCGTCGGCTCGATGCTCCTGCTGGTGTTGGGCGACAACCTGCTCTCGCTCTACCTGGGCTGGGAGGGGGTCGGGCTCTGCTCCTACTTGCTAATCGGGTTCTGGTATCTCGACCGCGCCAACGGGCGCGCCGCCCGCAAAGCCTTCCTCATTACGCGCCTCGGTGACACCTCGCTCGCCATCGCCTTCCTTCTCGTTTTCTCGCGGCTGGGCACGCTCGACATCCAGCAGGCCCTGCGCGACGC
>CAZUGW010000401.1:0-212 GCA_964620055.1 uncultured bacterium | reverse complement strand
GGCGGGGCGGTGGGCAAGTCCGCGCAGATTCCGCTGCAGACCTGGCTCCCCGACGCGATGGCCGGCCCGACGCCGGTAAGCGCGCTAATCCACGCTGCGACCATGGTGACCGCGGGCGTGTATCTCGTCGCGCGAACGCACGCGCTGTTCGCGCTCTCCCCGCTCGCCATGGCCATCGTCGCCGCGGTCGGGATCGCCACCGCGCTCTACGG
>CAZUGW010000400.1:0-3314 GCA_964620055.1 uncultured bacterium | reverse complement strand
ATACCGTCGGTCACATGGCAGAGGGTACCCTTACGGCCTATGCGGACGCGATCGAGTCGCTGGCCCATTAGTCGATGACGCGCTGCTTCGGGAAACGTGCAATCAGCGTATCACCCACTATCTGAGCTGGGGTCTGCTGCTCTACATGGGTCGCGAGCGGTGCGCTCCGGCCGACTTCACAGACCTGGAGCGGTGGTTGCTCACGCACGACTGGGGAATGCGGAACGAGTGGATCGCCAACACCGACATGGAGTGGGTGAAGATGTTCCTTCGGTGCCCCAAGGGTGACAGCTTTATCTTCCACCCGACGCCCAGTCACGCCTACCCGAAGGTGGGGGACGTGATCGCGACCTGCCCCAACCACCCGGGGCCTTGCCCTCCCCCCAGAGCAGCTTGCCGTCCGCGCTGAGACGCTGGGCGAGGAGGTCGGAGCGGCCGGCCCGCGCTCTCGTCAGTATTGACAAGCGGAAGCTGTCGCCTTACACTTCCTGTATACTATATCTAACCAGTATGTCTGGTAGGAAACATGCTCAAACTGTCCACGAAGGCGCGGTATTCGTTGCGGGCAATGATGGAGTTGGCGATCCACGAGGGCCAGGGGCCGGTGCAGTTGCGCGAGGTGGCGAGGGCGCAGCGCATCTCCGCCAAGTACCTCGAACAGCTCGCCATTCCGTTGCGTCACGCCGGCCTGCTCCACACGGAGCGTGGGCCGAGCGGGGGATATGAGTTGGCGCGGCCGGCGATGGCGATCACCGCGCTGGAGGTGGTGCAGGCGGTGGAGGGGCCGCTGGAGTTGCTGGAGTGCGTAGGAAGGGCGTCGGCCTGCGACCGTTCGGGGGCCTGCGCGGCGCGGGACTTGTGGGTGGAGGTGGGCGAGGCCATCACCAAGGTGCTGGCCGCGACCTCGTTGGCGGACCTGCGGGAGAACCAGTTGGCGGCAACGGCGGGTCAGCCGCTAGTTTATCAGATTTGACGGGATAGGCGAGGAGGCGAAAAGGCGATAGGCGAAGAGGCGCAACGGACGTTCGACTCCTCGACTCTTCGACTCCTCGATTCTTCGGCTAAAGAGACGCCGCATGGAGCAGGTGTATCTGGACCACGCCGCCACTACGCCCCCGCGCGCGGAGGTGATCGCGGCGATGTGCGCCTCGCTGCAAGGGCAGTGGGGCAATCCCTCCTCTTTGCACGCCACCGGGATTCGCGCCTTGGAGGCCGTCGAACGCGCCCGAGAGCGCGTCGCCGCGGTGCTGGGAGCGCAGGCCGAGGAGATCGTCTTCACCGCCAGCGGGACCGAAGCCGACAACCACGCGCTGGTGGGCGCGACCATCGCCGGCGAGGGGCGCGGCGATCACATCATCACCTCCGTCGTCGAGCACCACGCCATCGAGCACACCGCGGAGTTCCTGGAGCGCCGCGGCGTGCACGTGACCTACGTGCCGGTGGACGCGGCCGGCCTGGTTGACCCCGACGCCGTGCGCCGCGCCATCACCGACCGCACCCTCCTGGTCTCCATCATGCACGCGAACAACGAGGTGGGGACGCTCCAGCCCATCGCGGAGATCGGAGCGATCTGCAAGGAACGGGGAGTGCTGTTCCACACGGACGCGGTGCAGACATTTGGGCACGTGCCGATCAACGTGACCGAGATGGGGATAGACCTGCTCTCCCTGGCCGCGCACAAGCTCTACGGGCCGAAGGGAGTCGGCGCGCTGTTCGTCCGCAAAGGTGTGAAGCTGGAGCCGTACATGCATGGCGGCGGGCAGGAACTAGGCCGGCGGGCGAGCACGGAGAACACGCCCGGTATCGTCGGGCTGGGGGAGGCCGCGCGGCTGGCCGGAATCGAGATGAAGCAGGAGGCGGCCCACGTGAGCGCGCTCCGCGACCGGGTGATCAGCGGCGTGCTCGCGAACGTGTCAGAGGTGACGCTGACCGGTCACCCGACACGACGGTTGCCGAACAACGCGAGCTTCTGCGTGCGCGGCACGGAGGGTCAGGCCCTGGTACTGGAGTTGGATTCGGCGGGCTTCGCGGTGTCCTCCGGGTCGGCCTGCTCCTCTGGCTCCTACCGTCCCTCCCACGTGCTGCTGGCCCTGGGCCTTCCGCCCGAGGCGGCGCGCGGGTCATTGCGGGTGAGCGTGGGACGCGACACCACCCCGGAGCAGGTGGAGCGCTTCCTGGAAGTGCTGCCGTCCGTGGTCGCGCGCGTCCGGAAGGCGCTGGAGGTGAAGGCGTGATGGCCGAACGCGCGCCGGACCTGACCATTGATCTGCGGGGCACGCCCTGCCCGCTGAACTGGGTGAAGACGAAGCTGCGCCTGGAGGAGATGGAGGCGGGGCAGGTGCTGGAGATCGTGGTGGACGACGGCAACCCGGCGAAGAACGTGCCGCGCAGCGCGGAGGGTGAGGGACACCGAGTAGTGGAGGTCTCCCCGACCGCGGAGGGCGTCCACGTGCTGATCGAAAAGGGAGCGGCGTGAGCGAAGAGTCGAGGAGTCGAAGAGTCGAGCCTTGCCTGTGGACACCAGAAGACGATGAACAAGACTCACGGCCAGTAGGCGAAAGACGAAGAGATGAAAAAAGGAAACCGTAACACGGCCGTTCGACTCCTCGACTCCTCGACTCTTCGACTTCTCGAGAGAGAATAGGGAGAGGAAACCGTTGGCAGGTTTCTCAGAAGAACAGATCGAGCGATACAGCCGCCACATCATCTTGCAGGAAGTGGGCGGGAAGGGGCAGCGCAAGCTGCTGGAGGCGCGCGTCTTGGTGATCGGGGCGGGCGGCCTGGGCTCGCCGGTGGGATTGTACCTCGCCGCGGCGGGAGTGGGAACCATCGGCGTGGTGGACTGTGACGTGGTGGAGATGAGCAATCTCCAGCGCCAGATCTTGCACGCAACGTGCGACCTGGGGGAACGCAAGTGCCTCTCCGCGAAGGCGACCATGGAGGGGATCAACCCGGATGTCACTGTCGTCCCGCACGACGGGCGACTCACCTCGGAGAACATCATGGAGGTGATCGCGGGCTACGACCTCGTGGTGGATGGGAGCGACAACTTCCCCACGCGCTACCTCGTTAACGACGCGTGCGTGCTGTCAGGGAAATCGCTGGTGCACGCGGGGATTCTCCGCTTCGAGGGTCAGGTGACGACCATCGTGCCGGGCCGCGGGCCTTGCTACCGCTGCCTCTACCCCGAGCCGCCTCCGCCGGGGATGGTGCCGAGTTGCCAGGAGGCGGGGATTCTGGGTGTGACCGCGGGCGTGGTGGGCACCATCCAGGCGACGGAAGTGCTGAAGCTCATCCTCGGGATTGGGGACCCG
>CAZUGW010000399.1:0-3325 GCA_964620055.1 uncultured bacterium | reverse complement strand
CCTCGCCAAGTACGCCGGCTATTCCGTGCGCACCGACGATTTGCTGGTGTATACACTTACGCCGCGACCGTGAAGGGCGCGGCAGCGCCTCGCCACTACCATCTTCGCGTTGTGACGGTTCCATGCGAAAATCGCGAGAAAACCGTGGGAAAAGGATGCGAAAACCTGCGAAATTAGCAGTCGCGATCTCTCCTATCCCACTCCTAGTGCGTCCTGGTGGATTTTCGCATTCCGACGCGTTTTCGCAATTCCACATGCCCCGGCGAGGGGTTGCGGGCAGCGGGGCGTCTGCGGTTGTCAAGGCACTCGCGCTGCTGTAGAACGCTTCGGTTGATATGATGGCAAATTTTATGTATTCGGTCAAGGGGCCTGAGCGCAAGAGGGTGCGGCAGGAGCGAGGGGAGGTCGCGCGAGGCAACGGAGCGAAAGGAGGCATCGGCCCTGCCGTGTAGAAGTGATCAACCAATACAGGGGCCTTGGGGGCCTGAAAAGGTAGAGGCTGGAGCACCGAAAACACGGTTTTGGAGGCGGCCCTCGCATGCTGACCCGCATCAAGATACGGAATTTCAAGCGCTTTGACGATGTCGAGGTTGACCTTGGCAGCGCAGTAGTATTGATCGGGCCGAACGATTCCGGCAAGACAACCGCGCTCCAAGCCATTGCGCTGTGGGACATTGGGCTCAGGCGCTGGCTCGAGAAGTGGGGAGGCAAGGCCGCGCCGGAGAAGAGGCCAGGGGTCACCGTCAACCGGCGTGACCTCGTGTCCATCCCCGTGCCGGATACCAACCTTCTCTGGCATGAACGGCACGTACGCGATGTGGAGCAGGTCCAGAAGGACGGCAAGTCCTCGCCCAAGACGCAGAACGTCAGGGTGGATATCCTCGTAGACGGGGTCACGCAGGACAGCGCATGGTCCTGCGGCCTGGAGTTCGATTATGCCAACCAAGAGTCATTCTACTGCCGGCCCTTGCGGATCGGCGAGGGTCCCAAGCCAAGGCGCATGGAGGTGCCAAGCGAACTGCGGAATGTGCAGGTCGCCTTTCTTCCACCCATGTCCGGCCTCGCCGACCGCGAGTTCGTCAAGCAGCCCGGCGAGGTCAGCGTGCTGATTGGTCAGGGCCAGACAGCTCAGATACTACGCAACCTATGCTATCGGATCTACCAGGACACGGAGCGGAACCACTGGCGGGATGTCGTAACGCATCTTGACGACTTGTTCGGTATCCAACTGCTTGAGCCGCAGTACATAGCCGAACGTAGCGAGATCACGATGGCCTACCAGCACCGCGGCAACAGGCTCGACCTCTCGTCCGCGGGCCGCGGTTGCCAGCAGACGCTTCTTCTTCTGGCTCACCTCTACTCCAATCCGGGAGCGATCCTCCTGCTCGACGAACCCGATGCCCATCTCGAGATTCTGCGACAGAGGCAGACGTACAACCTACTCATTCGAGTCGCAGAACAGCTGGGTTCACAAGTGATTGCCGCGAGCCATTCCGAGGTGGTGCTCAACGAAGCCGCCGGTCGCGACGTCGTCGTCGCTTTCGTGGGGAGACCCCATCGCATGGATGATCGCGGCTCACAGGTTCTCAAGTCCTTGCGCGACATCGGGTTTGACCAGTACCTCCAGGCGGAGGAGACCGGATGGGTTCTCTATCTGGAGAACTCCACTGATCTGGCCATTCTGCAGGCATTCGCCGAGGCCTTGGACCACGAGGCCAGGGTTTTCCTCAAACGGCCGTTCGTCAAGTACGTCGAGACCAACCTCCCGCAGAGGGCGCGCGACCATTTTCGCGGCTTGCGCGAGGCCAAGCCCGATCTCGTGGGGGTAGCCCTATTCGACCGCCTGGAGGCGCCGCTTCAACCGACGTCCGATCTCGTTGAGACGATGTGGACCCGCCGGGAGATCGAGAACTATCTCTGCATGGATGAGGCCCTCATTGCATATGCCAGACACGACCTGCCCGCTGACCTATTCGGGGCGGCAGAGAAGGCACACCGTGAGCAGGTAATGAGAGAAGCCATCTCCGAGGTGACGCTTGCTCTCGCGACACTGGGGAAGCCCGGTCCCTGGTCCCCTGATATCAAGGCGACTGACGAGTGCCTCGACGTGGTATTCCGGAAGTACTTCGAGAAGCTTGACTTGCCGCTGCAGCTACGAAAGTCGGACTACCACATCCTCGCCCGGCTCGTGCCAGGGGACAGGCTGGACCCGGAGATCGTCAAGAAACTGGACATCATCGCCTCTGTGGCCAAGACAGCCAGGCCGAGAACCGAGTAGCCCACGGCGCGGACAGGGATTGTACCACCGCTGCCCCGCCTGTGGGAGCCCGGTCCCCCGGGCGGCCTATCTACGGTTCTCGGAGAGACGCGCCAGCCTCGCCTGCCATCCCTCGTCCAGCGCGCGCGTTCCATGTCGTTTCAACGAAGCGAGGCCGACCCACCCGAGGAGGAGGCGGAGTGACAGCGCGACAACGCCCGCCGCCCAGAACGCGGCGAACCAGGTGATCCGCGCCGCCGCCCACTGCCGCACGCGCATCGCAACTGGCAGCGACGGCGCGGGTCGCACGAGCGCGGCCGGAGCAGCAATCGGCGGGCGGGCCGCGGCCTGACCGGACACCGGCAGCGCGGGCCGGTGCAGCGCGAGGAATGTGACGATTGGACAGGCGAGCATGAGCAGCAAGACCGCCAGCAAGAAGACATAGCGCGCGTTCGGCGCGGCGCGCCGCAGTGCGAGCAGCCCCGCGGCGGCGAACACGGCGAGCGCCAGGCCCTGCCAGAGGAAGTGCAGCAGCGCCAAACTGAGGGTGAGAGCGGGGGGACTAGCGATCAGCTTTGCGACGTCCATGTCGTTCACTCCTCTCGATCTCGTCCAGCAACCGGCGCAAGTCTGCCAGCTCCTGCGTCGTGGTCTTCCTCCGGTCCAGCGCGTGCAGCACCAACTGCGGCATGGAGCCGTCGAACACCCGCTCCAGCACGTCACCCGCGAGCTTCCCCAGCGTGGCCCGGCGAGTCTCTCGCGCGCGATAGACATGGGCGCGCTGGGTCCGGTCGCACAGGGTCAGGCCCTTCTCCTCCATGATCTGGAGCATCTTCAGCACCGTGGTGTGGCCCACGCGCCGGCGCGCCACGAGCACGTCGCGCACTGTGCTCGGCCCGCGCCCCCACAAGGCTTTCAGAATCTCCAGTTCGAGATCGGTCGGTCGTCCGCTGCGTCTTGCCATTGCGCCCTTTCCTGATTCGTTACGAAATACTTCGTACGAAAGATAGCGGAGAAGACGCGCACTATCAAGGCCCTGGTACGGGAAAACGCGGTGTTCGCTGGCGG
>CAZUGW010000398.1:975-3335 GCA_964620055.1 uncultured bacterium | reverse complement strand
CGCGGTAGTGACCATGGTCTCCGGAGCGCTGTTGCTCCTCGGCGCGGTGGCCATCGTGTTCCTCCCCGCCCCCGCGACGGCCGCAGACTTCACGCCCTTTCTGCTGCTGATGCTGCTGCTCTTCTTCGCCTCAGGCGTGGGCAACGGCTCCACCTTCCGGATGATCCCGGTGATCTTCCCGCGCAAGGAGGCCGGGCCGGTGCTGGGGTGGACATCGGCGATCGGGGCCTACGGTGCGTTCCTGGTTCCGATGTTATTCGGTTGGTCGCTGGCTAGATTCGGATCGCCGAACACAGCCTTCCTGGTTTTCGCGGCCTTCTATGCGGCCAATCTCGCGCTGTGTTGGTGGTACTACGCGCGGCGGGGGGCGGAGCAGCCATGCTGACGTCGCGCTACTTGAGAGGCTGTCTTGACCGTGCTGGGAGTGCGCGATGAATCTGCGGACTGGCGTCATTCTCTCCGCAGTGCTGACGGTGATGGGAGCCCTGTCCATCTACCAGCCGGGGAGCTATGCCTGGATCGGCGATCAGACTGGCTACGCGCCGGTGCAGCCCCTCGAGTTCTCGCACAAGCTGCACGCCAAGGACTACTCCATTCCTTGCGAATACTGCCATTTCGCCGCCCGCCGCGGGCCGGTGGCGGGGATTCCGCCGTCTAGCGTGTGCATGAACTGTCATGCGCAAGTGGGCCGGGATCGGCCGGAGGTGAAGAAGCTCCTCCAGGCCGTGGAGAAGAAGCAGCCCATCGCGTGGGTGCGCGTGCACGATCTGCCCGATTTTGTGCGCTTCGACCACAGCGCCCACCTGAGCAAGGGGATCACGTGTCAGCAATGTCACGGCCCAGTGCAGGACATGGCGCGCGTGGAGCAGACCCGCCATCTCTCCATGGGGTGGTGCGTCACCTGCCACCGGCAGTCCACGCGGCGCCCGCCGCCCGGCGCCAAGGATATCCAGGCGTCCGCGGAATGCTCGACCTGTCATTACTGAGATCGCGGGGAGCGTAGGTACACTTTGAAACCGAGATACTGGACAAGTCTAGAGGAGTTGGGAGAGGAGTGGGCCGCAGTCCCCGTCGCGGCGGCGGAGACTGCCACCGCGGCCGGCCCCGCGGCCCTCAACCGGCGCACCTTCTTGAAGGTCCTCGGCGCGTCTCTCGCGGCCGGCGCTTTGGCGGGGTGCGCTCGACCGGTGGAGAGGATTCTCCCCTATCTGAATCCTCCCCCGGAGCTGACCCCGGGAATATCCCAGTGGTATGCCACCACCTGTCACGGCTGCAGTGCGGGATGCGGCGCGCTGGCCAAGGTGCGCGACGGACGCCCCATTAAGCTGGAGGGCAACCCGGATCACCCGCTCTCGCGCGGCGGCCTCTGCGCCGCCGGCCAGGCCTCCCTGCTCGGCCTCTACGACACTCACCGCCAGCCCGCCGCAGTTGATTGGCGGGCGATGGAGGCGGAGGTGGGGGCGCGCCTCGCCTCGGCGCGGGCGGGCCAGGGTAAGGTGGTCGTGCTCACCGACAGCGCGGTCGGCCCGGCCACGCGCGCCGCTCTCGGGGAGTTCCTCGCCGCCTTCCCCCGCGGCGAGCATGTGGTCCATGACGCGCTTCCTTACGACGCGCTGCGCGCGGCCCATGACGTGCTGTACGGGGAACCCCTCCTCCCGGGCTATCGCTTTGACCAGGCCGACGTGATCGTCAGCTTTGGGGCCGACTTCCTCGGGACGTGGCTGTCGCCCGTGGAGTTCACCCGGCAGTACGCCGCGGGGCGAGACCCCGCGGGGGGGCGCATGTCGCAGCATTTCCAGTTCGAGTCCCGGCTCTCGCTCACCGGCAGCAACGCCGATTACCGCTATCCGATTGCCCCCTCCGAACAAGCTCCCTATCTCACCGCGCTGTTGGTTCGCGTCGCGAAGGAACTGGGGATCGCGGCGCTGGCGAGCCTTCCTTCTCCCGCCTTGCCGGCGGAGGCCCAACGCCCCTTGGAGCAAGCGGCGCAGGCCCTGCTCCGAGCGCGCCGGCGCAGTCTCGTAGTGTGCGACTCCTCCGATGTCGCGGCGCAGACCGCGGCCCTGGCGCTCAACGCGGCCCTGGGCAACGTGGGAAGGACGGTGGATCAGAGCCGCCCCTCCGCTCAGAAGCTGGGCCGGGAGGCCGACTTGGCGCGGCTGATTGCGGAGATGGAGCGGGGCGAGGTGGCGGCGCTCTTCGTCCACGGCTGCAACCCGGCCTACACCTATCCCGATGCGGAGGCCTTCACTCGCGCGCTGAGGCGCGTGCCACTCTCCCTTTCCTTCGCCCCCGCGCCCGACGAAACTTCCCAGGTCACGAGTCGCTACGGCCCCACCCATCACCGGATGGAGGCCTGG
>CAZUGW010000398.1:0-965 GCA_964620055.1 uncultured bacterium | reverse complement strand
CTCCTCGACGGCGACGCGGAGCCGCAGGCCGGCCGTCTCAGCCTCTTCCAACCCACCCTCCGGCCGCTCTATCAGACGCGCGGGTTCGAGGACTGCCTGCTGCAGTGGTGCGGGCGCAAGGTCTCCTTCCACCAGTACCTGCAGGACTACTGGCGCAAGCAGGTCTTCCCGCGACAGCGCGAGTTCGGCCGCTTCGAGGAGATGTGGGATGCCGTGCTGCAGCGCGGCTACCTGGAACTGCCGGCCGTCTCGCGCCAGTTCGCACCCCGGTGGGTGCAGGCCGCGGCCCTGCTCCGTCGGTTGCCGCCGGCCGGGGAGGGGCTGGAGGTGCAGGTCTACGAGCCGATCTCGGTCCGGGACGGCGCGCCGGCGAACAACGCCTGGCTGCAAGAGCTGCCCGATCCGGTGAGCAAGGTCACCTGGGGGAACTTCGCCGCGGTCGCCCCGGCCCTCGCCAAGGAGAAAGGGATTCGCGACGGGCAGATGGTGGAGATCGCGGCCGGCGGCCACACCGCGACCGTGCCCGCCCTGGTGCAGCCCGGCCAGCACCCTCGCACCATCTCCGTCGCTCTTGGGTATGGCCGCCGTCACGCCGGAAAGGTCGGCGAGGGGGTGGGGAGCGACGCCTATCCGCTGATCCGCCTCCGCGAGGGAAGGCGGGAGCTGGCGGGCCTCGTGGAGGACTTACGGGCAACCGAAGAGAGCGTGGATCTCGCGCGCACCCAGATCCACCATTCCCAGGACGGACGCCCCCTGGTCCGGGAAGTGTCCCTGGCCGAGGCAACCCAGCCCCACTCGCCCGAGCACGCGGAGGAGGAGGTCAACCTCTGGAAGGCGCACGACTATCGCACCTACCGCTGGGGGATGGTGATTGACCTCACCAAGTGCACCGGGTGCTCCGCCTGCGTGATGGGCTGCAACGTGGAGAACAACGTTCCCGTGGTGGGCCAGGACGAGGTCCGACG
>CAZUGW010000397.1:0-3392 GCA_964620055.1 uncultured bacterium | reverse complement strand
GCGGAAGCAATGGCACTGCGGCCGCTGCCAAGAAAGTAAAAAGTAAAACGTAAAAAGGCAAAAGAGGGCAAGGGAAAAGAGCGGGGTCAACCGGCGGTTGAGATCAAGGAGGAGTAGCTGATGGCGGTTCTCGACGATCTGAAGCAGGCGATCATCTCGGGTAATCGGGAGGCGGCGAAGGCCAACACCCAGAAGGCCCTCGAGGAGGGTATGAGCGCGAAGACCATCGTGGTGGAGGGCATCGCGGTAGCGATGGCGGTGGTGGGCGAGAAGTTCCGCACCAACGAGTTCTTCGTGCCGGAGTTGCTGATCGCGCAGCGGGCGATGAAGGAATGCCTCAAGCTCATGTCCGGGGCGGAGGTGGACTACGTCGGCACGGTGGTGATCGGGACCGTGAAGGGCGACCTGCACGACATCGGTAAGAACCTGGTGGCGGCGATGATGGAGGGCGCGGGGTTCAAGGTGGTGGACCTGGGCGTGGACGTGTCGCCGGAGGCGTTCGTGAAGGCGGCGGCGGATAACAGCGCGAACCTGATCGCGATGTCGGCCCTGCTGACTACCACCATGGGTTCGATGCGCGATACTGTCACGGCCCTCGGAGCGGCGGGACTGCAGGGCAAGACCAAGGTGCTGATTGGCGGCGCCCCTGTGACGCAGAGCTATGCGGATGAGATCAAGGCGGACGGCTATTCGCCGGACGCGGCGAGCGCGGTGGAGCAGGCGAAGAGCCTGATCGCCTGAAGAAGGAAAAAGGCAAAAGGAAAAAGGCAAAAAGAACAGCCTCTTCCTCTCTTGCCTCTTGCTTCTCAGACTGACCATCAGGTGAGAAGAGCACGTAACGCCAGCGCGAGGCGGACCGCGGGGGATCGGATCCGCGCTGGTTGACAAGCGAGTCGGGAAACGGCGGGGGGCGCGCTTCGCGCGCCCCCCGCGTGCGATATTCTCCCCCAGGGTTTACGAGGGGTGGCGCTGCTGGTCGGGAAGTGGGGTGACGATGAGCGTCTATGATCGCGAAGAATACGACGAGGTGGGCGAACTGGAGGAAGCGCCGCCCGTGTCCGAGGAGCGCCGCTCGCTCCTCACCTCGCGGGTGAGTTGGCGGGGCGCGCTGGCGGTGATCCTGGCCATCGTCGTCCTCCGGCTCTGGGTGGTGGAGTCGGTGATCGTGGATGGGGCCTCCATGTCGAGCACGCTGGTCACGAACGAGTGGGTGCTGGTGCTCAAGCCCCTGCGGCCGCACCGGTTTTCCGTGATCGTGTTCACCGACCCGCAGGAGCAGACGACGGTCATCAAGCGTGTGATCGGGATGCCGGGAGACACGCTGGAGCGTCTCCCGGAGCCGGGTCGCCCCACGGTCGCGCCGAAGGCGCCCATCATGATCAACGGCGCCCCGTACTACGAGCGCTATGCGCGGTACATAGGACATGGTATCATTCAGACGGTGACAGTGCCCGAGGACTCGTACTACGTGCTGGGGGACAACCGGGGCGACAGTGTGGACAGTCGCGCCTACGGCCCGATCAAGCGGAGCAGCGTGAGGGGAGTCGGGGTGGCGGTCGTGTTTCCATTCTCGCACATGAGGACCATACGAACCGACGCCGAGCCGGCGGCCGACTCGGCGGAGTGAAAGGAGTCGGACTTGCCGGCGCTCTTCTTGTTGATTGCGATCTCGCTGGGAGCGGTCGGGCAGATTGCTCTGAAGTATGGGATGAAAGACGCGCACGTCACCGGCCCCGGCGCTCTCTTCCACGCCATCTTCACCCCCTACGTGCTGCTGGGGCTGGGGCTGTATGCGGTGAGCTCCGGTTTCTGGCTGGTGGTGCTGTCGAAGTGGAAGCTCAGCTACGCGTATCCGATGATCGCGTTCAGCTATGTCGGGGTGGTGCTGCTCTCCCGCATCTTCTTCAAGGAACAGGTCGCGCAATGGCAGTGGGTCGGCATCATGCTGATGTGCGTCGGCCTGGCGATAGTGGCCTGGTTTGGTTCGTCCACCGGATAGCGGCCGGTTGAACGTCCTGCGGCGCGTGGTCATCCTCTGCGCGCTGCTGGCCGCGCCCGCCCTGCTGCTCGGTCGGGCGATGCCGCCGAGCCGCGCGCTACTCCCGGCCGATCTGCTGGTGCAGTTCGAGCCGTGGAAGTCTCAGCTTGCCGCACCGCCCGAGGCCCACTGGGACGCGCTGGTGTGGGACGGGATCGCGCAGTACTATCCCTGGCGCGCCTTCGCGGCCGAGACGCTGCGCTCCGGCCATATCCCGCTCTGGAACCCCTACCAGTTCTGCGGCACGCCGTTCCTGGCGAACGGGCAGTCGGCAGTGTTGTATCCCCTGAATCTGGTGTTCTGGCTGCTCCCCGTCGCGCTCGCGTTCGTGTGGTCGGCGTGGCTGCATCTCGCGCTCACCGGGTGGTTCGCGTATCTGTTCCTACGGCGCGCGACCGGGATCGGGCGCGCCGGGGCGGTGGCCGGGGCCGTTGTCTGGCAGGCGAACAGCTTCACCGTCGCCTGGATTCACCTGCCGACGACACTCTGCACCGCGACGTGGCTGCCGCTGATTCTGCTGTGCTCCGATCGGGCGCTGGTTGCGGGCCGGGCGCGGTACGCGGTGTTGGGGGGGATCGCGCTGGGGCTCTCGTACCTGGGCGGGCATCCGCAGGTGTTCCTGTACGTGGGATTGATGACGGCAGCGTACTTGCTCGCGCGGCTCGTCGGCGGGCATGCCGCTGAAAGACACAGCGGACATACCCGCCCTACAAGGTTCGGGCATGCGGTCATTATCATGATGATCGTTCCCGCGGTCGGACTGGGTCTGGCCGCGGCGCAACTGCTGCCGACGCTGGAGTTCTTGCCGGCGGCGCACCGGACGTTCGTCGCCGGGCCGGAGAGCTATGCGGCGTTCCTGAAGCGCGCGATGCAGCCGCTGCAACTCGCGAGTTTCCTGCTCCCGCATCCGCTGGGGCATCCGGGTGAGGGGACGTATGTGGGGCCGGAGAACTACGCGGAATACACGTTGTACGTGGGCGTGATCGCGCTGGGGCTGGCCTTGTGGGGCGCGGTGTTCTCGCGCACCTGGCAGGCGCGCTTCCTGATCGCCGCGGCGGTGGTGGCGATGCTGGTGGCGGCGGGAACGGCGGCGAACTGGCCGCTCTATCACTGGCTGCCGGGGTTCGCGCGCGCGGGCGGGCCGGCGCGGATCAGTCTGCTCGCGAGCTTCTCGCTGAGTATGCTGGCGGGCCTGGGGGTGGAGGCGCTGGCGCGACAGGAGCGTCGTGCCGCGCGGGTGGGCTTCGCGATCATGCTCGGCCTGCTCGCGGGGGGCGGATGGGTGTGGTGGTTCGTGTTCGGGCCGGCGCTGGGACAGATGAATGCGGACCTGCCAGGTTTGCTCAGGGCCGAA
>CAZUGW010000396.1:1699-3396 GCA_964620055.1 uncultured bacterium | reverse complement strand
CGGCCCCTTGTCGCCGAACGGGAACACAGCTACGCAGTCCGGGAACAGCTACCGGAGTGCGAGGCGTACCTCTTCTGGCACGGCGACGCGACGGACTGGCGGGAGGCGAGTCTGTTTGGAAGGGTGAGGGTGAGGTAACGTCACGGCCGCGGCGTCAGCGTGTACACCAGCAGATCGTCCGTGCGCACCGCATACCCGCCGTACTTGGCAAGGGTTTCCACCGCGGCCTTCGGCGTGTCGAGGGCGAGTTCGCCGTTGACTTCGCGGTCCAGCCCGCCCTCTACCAGCAGCACCAGACCGCCTTTGGCGCTGAGGTCGGCGAGGACTTTGGAGAGCGGCGTGTTGCGATAGCGCCGGACCGCGGGGCCGCTCTGCCGGCCGAGTAAGGAGAACGGCGGGGCGAAGAGCGTGTAGCTCCTACTGCCCGACGGCGAGGTGAGCGTGATCGGAAGGATCTGGGGGCGGCCGTCCTTGCTCTCCAGGGAGACGACGATGCGCTGAGGGCCGGCTGGAGCGCCGCGCCAAAGGTCGTGGTCGCCGGTCTTCACCTCCACCGTCTCGCCCTGGGGCCAGGAATCGAGCTGCACCGCCAGCGCAAGCTGGTTCCCCTCCCGGGTGAGTATCACGCGGGCCGACGCGGGGGCCTGGGTGCGCGAGGCCGCGGCGAGCGACGAGGCTGCCTTGTCGAGCCCACTCGCGGTCTGACCGCGCCTCTGGGCATCACGACCGGCGACCTTTCGCCCCGACCGATCGGGTCGTGATGCGCCCGCGCGGTAGGGAGCGTCGGACACCTGGTTCGGCTCCCCGCGACGGGTAGTCCTGGAGTCCCGGCTCTGCTCCATCGCGCCGACTATGCGCTCTTGCTTCGGCTGGGCTGCCTGGGCCGCGCCCGCCGGCGGCGCGGGGGCCGGCGGGCCGGAGGACTGGAGCACCGCCGGGGCCGGCTGGTCAGAACGACCTTTGGCGCCGTCGGCTCGCTCCTCGGCGCGGTCCCCCGCCAGGTCGAACTCACGCGTAGGCGGCGACAGGTCGGCGGGCTTCGCGGCCGCGGTCTCCTCTTTCGGGGCAGGCGGAGGGGCGAATGTGGGCGGCTTCGCCGGGGAAGGGCGCGGGGCGGTGTCGAGATCGCGGAACGGCTCCCACGGAACCGGGGCCGGCGGAGGGGCAACCTCTGTCGGCGCCTGGGCCGGCGCGGAGGCGGCCGGAGGGGAGGGCTGGGCGCGCGGCGCGGCCCGCCGCTCGGACTTCACCGCGCCGCTCATGCTTCTGGGCGTGAAGCCCTGCTCCATGAGCCGATAGCCCAGGACGACGGCCAGCAGGCCCGTCGCGGCGGCCGCGGGGATCGCGATCCGCGCCCAGAACGGCCGCGGGGCGGTGCGCCGCGAGGCCGCGACGTGCCGGGCCACCGCCCGGCGCACGCCCGGCACGAGGCTGTCCGGCGGGGCCTCCGCGGGGATGGCGCGCAGCGCGGAGAGCACGGCCCGCAGCTCGGCCACCTCCTGCGTGCAGCGCCCGCATTCAGCGAGGTGCCGCTCCACGGCCGTGCGCGATTCCCCGGAGAGCCGCCCTTCGGCGTACTCCGGGAGTCGTTCGCGTATCTGTCGGCACTGTCTCGACACGGTATCGCTCATTTCACCACTCGCGGGTTAGACCGGGTCAGTCCCGCAGAAGTTCCAGGTGCTCTGTCAATGCTTCTT
>CAZUGW010000396.1:0-1689 GCA_964620055.1 uncultured bacterium | reverse complement strand
GCGCGCGATCTCCTCGTAGCTCAGACCTTGCAGATCGTAGAGGAGGATCGCCTCCCGATGATGTTCCGGGAGCGCCGCCACCGCGCGGAGGATCACGGCGCGTTTCTGGTCGGCGATCACCGCCTCCTCGGGAGCCGTCTCCTCCGCCCCCTCGCTCCGGCCGAGGCGGGTCAGCTCGGGCGGATCGTCGGAGTCCTCGCTCATCAGGTCGGTGGCGGGGAGCGGACGACGGGCGCGTTTCTTGGCCGCCTCGCGGGCGACGTTGAGCGCGACGCGGTAGAGCCACGTGGAGAAGGCGGCCTCGCCGCGGAAGGAGCGCAGGCCCGCGTAGGCGCGAACGAAAGCCTCCTGCACGCAGTCCTCGGCCTCCTCGCGCGAACGGGTGACGCGGAACGCGAGGTTGTAGAGCGCGGGGGCGTGCAACTCCACCAGCCGGTCGAAGGCGAGGCTGTCGCCGCCCTTCGCCCGCGTCACCAACTCGGCCACCTGCGTCATGTCCGCCTGATCGGCAAGCAACGGCCATTCCTTCGCGAGGGATAGCGCGATCGAACGATATGGATTATAGTCGGAGGAAAGGCAAAAGTAAAAAGGCAAAAGGCAAAAGAGAGGGGCGCGATGACGATTGGTGAGTTCCAGGGGTTGATAGAAGCGATCTACTATGAGAAGGACAGCCGGCGCGGGGTGGACGCCGACTTCCGTTGGTTCGTGGAGGAGGTGGGGGAGCTGGCGAAGGCTCTGCGTGGGGGCGACGCGGCGCAACTCACCGAGGAGTTCGCGGACGTGTTCGCGTGGCTGTGCACGCTGGCGAGCATCTCCGGCGTCAAGCTGGAGGAGGCGGTGCAGAAGTACGCGCGGGGGTGCCCGAAGTGCGGGGGAAGGCCGTGCGGGTGCGCGGGTGGAGAAGGTCCGTGACTTCGCTGCTATCGAAACGGATGCGGGCCATTCAGGAAATACAACACCCAGGCCACTGCCGCCCCGATCGCCAACAGGATGAAACCGGCACGACGCCAAGCCGCTTGGACCTGGCGAAACTCCTCCAGGTCGCGAAACGGGCGGTACTTCCAGGCGAGCCCGTTGCCGATCACAGCGATGACAATCGCCGCTCCCGGGACGAGAGCCGAGATGATGGCAACGACGTACATCCTGTGCCCCAGCGCCCAGACCCAACTCAGCAGAAACGCCCCCCAGTTCCACTTCGGCAGTGTGGGCAGGACCGCGGGGTCATTCCCTGACGGAAGCGGCGGATACGCGGTCGGCGCCGTTTCGCTCATTGATCTCCCCTCAATGCACCGTCGGTTCTCCCGGCTCCACGAGCGTGATCTGGCCCTGCTGCATTTCCTGCTGAGTCTGCTCCAGGCGGGACAGGAGATCGCTGTCTATCAGCACCGGAGCGTTGGTGCGCATGGCGATGGCGATCCCGTCGCTGGGGCGGCAGTCAATCGAACACACCCGGTCGCCGGTGCGCAGGTCGAGGGAGGCGTAGTAGGTCACCTCTTGCAGATCGCTGATGATCACCCGCTCCACGGAGGCCTGAAGCTGCTCCAGGATGAGGACGATGAGGTCGTGGGTGAGCGGCCGGGGAGGGGATTGGTTTCCGAGTTGCAGGGTGATGGCGCTGGCCTCCAGCACTCCGATCCAGATGAACACGGCGCGCTGGCCGTTGACCTCGCGCAGCACCACGACCGGCTC
>CAZUGW010000395.1:3166-3408 GCA_964620055.1 uncultured bacterium | reverse complement strand
GCGGGAGGCCGTGGCCTGCGCGCGGGTGGTGGGGAAGGAGCAGAGCCAGCTTGCCGAGACCGAAGTGGTGGACGAAGTGGCTCCTGCGCCGCCGATGGCGCGCGATTTCCGCGGGGTGGCGCTGGCGGAGAAAAAGCGCCTGCTCCAGAGCTACAACGAACTGATGCTCGGCGCGCACCCGAAGATTCAGACTACCAGCCTGCTATACCGATCTTCATCGGCAGGTGTATTTTGCGAGCAGT
>CAZUGW010000395.1:0-3156 GCA_964620055.1 uncultured bacterium | reverse complement strand
CGCGGTGGCGAAAGAGGGCGACCTGGTGCAGCGCGGCATTGACAGCATCGGCCGCCCGGCGGGCTTCGAGGCGGTGACGGGGCTGGAGAGCCGGGTGCAGGCCGTCGCCGAGCGAGCCGCGGCCCTGTTGAGCGCGCCGCCGGTGCAGGGTGGGACGTACCCGGTGGTGCTGAACCAGAAGTTCGGCGGCGTGTTCGCGCACGAGGCCTTCGGGCATCTCAGCGAGTCGGACTTCGTGTATGAGAACGAGAAGATGCGCGAGATCATGGTGCTGGGCCGGCGCTTCGGCCCGGAGAGCCTGAATATCTCCGAGGATGGGGCGGTCCCGGGCTGCCGCGGGACGAACGTCTTCGATGACGAGGGAGTGCGGACGCGCCAGAACCCGCTGATCGAGAAGGGCGTGCTGGTCGGGCGGCTGCACAACCGCGAGACGGCGGGGAAGATGGGCGAGCGAGTCACGGGCAACGCGCGGGCGCTGGCCTGGAATCACGCGCCGATCGTGCGCATGACCAACACCTATATCGAACCGGGGACCGCGACGTTCCAGGACCTGATCCGCGATGTTGACCTCGGGCTCTACGCGCTGGACTACTTCGGCGGGCAGACGATGATGGAGATGTTCACCTTCAGCGCGGCCTACGGCTACATGATCCGCGACGGGCAGATCGCCGAACTGGTGCGGGATGTGGTGCTGACCGGCAATGTGTTCGAGACGCTGGAGCACATGGATATGTTCGCGAACGACTTCGCCTGGGCGCACGCGGGAGGCGGATGCGGGAAGGGCGGGCAGATCCCCTTGCCCACCGATCTGGGCAGCCCGCACGTGCGGATCCAGAACGTGGTGGTAGGAGGCCGGCAATGATCGAGCGAGCGTTGGAGCAGGCGAAGGGTCGGGCGCAGGAGATCGAGATCGCGGTGCGCGAATCGCGTTCCTCCGGGGCGGAGTATGAGGATGACAAGCTGAAGCGCGTGGACGCCTCGCAGACCACCGCGGTGAGCGTGCGGGTGATCGTGGACGGGAAGGTCGGGCAGTCCCGCGGCACCGACCCGCAAGAGGTGGCGTCGGTGGTGGATCGCGCCATCGCGCTGGCGGAGTTCGGGAGCGAGGCGAAGTTCAACTTCCCCGGGCCTTCGGCCGCGCCGGAGGTGCAGACCTACGATCCGGAGATCGCGCGCATCTCCCGGGAGGAGATGGTGGCGGCCGGCGCCGAGGCGCGGGACTTGCTGAAGGTCTACAACCCCGAGATCAAGGTCTCGGCCGACGCGGGGTGGGCGATCTCCACGCGCCGGCTGGCGAACTCGCACGGGCTGGATATCACCAGCGAGGAGAGCAGTTACGGCGCGAGCGCGGGCGGGGTGTTGGTGCGCGGCACGGATATCCTCTGGGTGGGGCGTTACCGCAACTGGCGGAAGAAGGACGTGAACGCGCACACGCTGGCCGAGCAGTCCATCGAGTACTTCCGCTACGCCGAGCGCATGGCGCCCGTCGCCACGAAGCAGATGCCGGTGATCTTCACGCCGCGCGGGATTCGCGTGCTGCTCCTGCCCCTCCTGATGGGCGTGAACGGGAAGAACGTGCTGAAGGGCGACTCACCCCTGGCCGGTAAGCTGGGGCAGCAGATCGTGTCGCCCGCGTTCTCGTTGACGGATGACGGAACGGTGGACTACGCGCTGGACAGCGCGCGCTATGACGGGGAGGGCGTGCCGCGCCGCCGCAACGAAGTGGTGAAAGACGGGTTATTGACAGGCTTTCTCTACGATCTCGACACCGCGGCCAAGGCCGGCGTGGAGAGCACGGGGAACGGAATTGGCTGCGGGGCCTCCAACGTGCTCGTCGCCCCCGGCGAGTCGTCGTTCGCAGAGATGGTGAGGAACACGGAGGAGGGGATCGTCGTCGAGAACGTGCTGGGCCTGGGGCAGGGCAACATCATCAACGGGGACTTCTCGGTGAACCTCGCCCTCGCCTTCAAGATCGAAAAGGGCGAGATCGTCGGGCGCGTCAAGGACGCCATGCTCGCGGGCAACGCCTACGACGCGCTCAATCACATCAGGGCCCTCGGCGCGGAGCCGGAGTGGTACGGCTCGATGCACGCGCCGTTCTTGCAGGTGGAGGCGTTGAGTGTGGTGGGGAAGGGGTGACAAGAACGCTGCGACAGTTGGCGTTTGTCGTGTGGACCGCAGGCAGCACGCCTGCGGTTCTTTCCTTATTACCCCTCGAAAAGGGAGGCGATGGCTTTGAGCGACTGGTTCAATGAGTATCGAGTCTCGCAGGACGCGTGTAACCGCATACTGCGTCGCGCCGGACTTCCACCTGCCGCGAGAGTGGAGCGCGTCCCACGTGGAGAGGTCAACGCGGTGTTCGAGGTTGTATTGGCAGATGACCGACGGGTGATGCTCAAGGTGCAGATACGACCCGGCCGTCCGGTAGACCATCTGGTAAGAGAACAAGAGATGTGCCGACTGCTGGTGTGCCAGAGCCGCCTACGTGTACCGGAGGTCCTAACCGTGGACAGCGCGCAGGATTTGCTACCCCATAACTACTCGCTACTCAGCCATCTGCCCGGGGTGGACGCGGCCGACGTGCTATCAGAGCTAGCAGTCGAAGAGCAGCGATCGCTGTTCCGCGCATTGGGACAGATCCTCGCAGGGATCCACGCGGTCCCGGTCAGGCCTGTCCCTGCGCACTCTGCCCTTCCGTTGTCTCGTTCGAGTTGTGAATGGGATGGGCTGCAGGAGCATGCCTTCCGGGTAACCATGGAGCGGCATCGGGCCTACGGCTTCCTACCGGAGTGGCAGCTTCGCGAGGCCGAAGCTGCTTGGGCAAGAACCGCGTCACTGCGGGACGTTCCGCGTCTTTCGCTCCTTCATGGCGACTTCCAGCCAGCCAATATCAAGGTGGACCCCTCATGCTCGGCAGTATTGGGCGTCTACGACTTCGACCAAGCTGACGTCGGCCGGCCGGAGCACGATCTGTCGGCCCTGGAGCTATGGGTGGCAGAGGACCGCGAGGACTTGAGAGAGCAGTTCCACGACGGATATTCGGAGGTTCTGCCACTGGTGTCTGACTTCACCGAACGCGTGCGAGCCTACGCGCTCCTCCGCGGCCTTCAGTTGATCCTGGCCTACCAGGGGCCGGTGCGATGGAAGCTCGGTGGC
>CAZUGW010000394.1:0-3421 GCA_964620055.1 uncultured bacterium | reverse complement strand
GATCATGGGAAATGCGGGATGGCCCTCGGCCACCGTTACATTCTCGGCCCGCACCTCCACCACGCCTCCCTCCGGCATCGCCTGCTTCGCGTTTTGAATGAGGTTGTTGAGCACCTGGCCGATCTGGGCCTCGTCCACCGGCGCGGGCCAAAGGTCCGCCGCGACCGATGAATCCAGCGTGACACTCGCGCCGCGCACGGCGAAGCCGGCCGCCGCCTCGATCAACTCCCCCAGGCTGGTGACCTTAGTGACCGGCGCGCCGCCCTTGGAGAAGGCGAGCAACTGCTGACTGAGGCCGCGCGCCATCAGGGTCGCCTGTTCCGCCTGCGCCAGGCTCTCCTGGGCGGGGCTATCGGAGCCGATGCGCCGCTTGGCGAGGCCGATGTCGCCGAGAATGACGGTCAGGTAGTTGTTGAAGTCGTGGGCAATCCCGCCGGCGAGCGCGCCGACGGACTCGGCATGCCGGGCCCGGATCAACTCGTCCTCTATCTGCTCGTGCTCGGTCATGTCGCGGAGCATCCAGCGCAGGGAGATGGCGCCCTCCGGCTCTTCCCGGGTGGAGGCGAGGGTGATGGCGGCGGGGAAGAGGCGCCCGTCGCGCGCGCGGAGCTTGGTCGTCCAGGCCAAGCTCTGCCCCAGGGCGATGCGCTGGAGCCGCGCGTGGTAATCATCGCGATATTCGACCGCGAGGTAGAGCACGAACGGCTTACCCAGCAGCAACTCGCGGCCCGCCCCGAGCAGCTTCGCGGCGGCGTGGTTCGCCTCCACGATGCTGCCCCGGGCATCCGTCACCAGGTAGCCGTCGGGGGCGAACGCGAACAGATCCTGGTAGCGCCGTAAGGCCGTCGCGGTCGCCGCCTGGGCCGTGACGAGCTCCTCATTCTGCTGCCGCAACTCCTCCTGGGCGACGGTCAACTCCTCCAGGGCGTTCTGGAGGTCCGCCAGCGTGACCGGCAGCAACTCCGCAAGCTGGGCCGGGTCGGCGTCCGCCTGTCGCCGCAACTCCTCGGCGCGGGCGCGAATCTGCTCGATACTCTGAAAGAAAATCCCTTCCTGCATTCCCAACCTCCCGAGATAAAGCGACGGTACGGGTCAGTGCTGACTCGCGCGCCCGTCGCCGGCCCCCGCACCCACTTCCTCCATCGTCACCACCGCCCCTTGCAGCTCGCCTCGCAGGTCCTTGAGCGGGGTGCAACAGACCCGGCACTGAATCTGCTTGCCGCGCCGGTTGGTCGCCTCCAGCACCGTCTCCTCACGCTCGGACTCCCCGGTGGCGACACGGCGCAACGCGCCGGACATCTGCTCCAGGGACAGCCCGATGTCCAGGTTATGGAGGAACTCGTCCACGACTTCATCGCTGCGGAGACCCCACAGGTTCTCGGCGTGGTGGTTCCAGACCTGGATCGCGAGGGTGCGGTCCACCACCACGACCGCGACGTCGAGGCTGGCGAGGATGGAGCCGAGGAAGGCGTTGAGGCGGTTGACGTCGTCGCCCACCTCGTGCATCCGGTCATTGGTGAGGCGCAACTCCTCGTTGGAGGAGCGTAGCTCCTCGTTCATCGTCTCCATCTCTTCATTGGAGGACTGCAATTCCTCGTTGGTCGTCTCCAGTTCCTCGTTGGAGGATTGCAGCTCTTCGTTAGTCGTCTCCAACTCCTCGTGGGTGGATTGCAGTTCCTCGTAGGCGGCCTGCACTTCCTCGCGCGAGCGCTCCAACTCGGCCTGCAGGTCGCGATAGCGAGTCGTCTCCGTGAACGTCACGCTGGCGCCGATGGTGTCTCCCGAGGCGCCGGAGAGAGGCGCTATGATTACGTCGAAGTAACGGAGTCGCCCGGTCGGGTCGGCGTGCTGGAGGGCCGGGACGCTGACCGCGCGGCGCAGCGCATAGGCCTGCTCGAGGCGCGGGCGGAGATCCACCGGCAGATAGGCGCCGGCCAGCTCGTGCAGGTCGCGCCCGAGATCCTCCCGGCGGAGGCCCAGCAGGTCCCGCGCGGCGGCATTGGCGCTGATCAGCACGCTGTCTTCATCCACGATCAGCTCGGCCGCGGTCGCCACCTCGGAGGCCGTTTCGCGGAGGCGACCGGCCTCCTCGGAGGGCGCCGGCGCAAACCGCCCCACCCCCGCGATTGCGTCGGCCAGGCGCAAGCGCCGCGGCGTGGTCGGCACTTTCCTGAACACCCGGTATTTCAGGTCCGCCGGGGCGAAGAGCTGGCCGTGCGCGAACAGCATCTCGGCCTTTCCCAGGAACAGGAATCCGTCGTTGTTGAGCGAGAAGTGGAGCAGGGAGACGACGCGGCGCTGGGCCTCCGCGTTGAAGTACATCATCGTGTTCCGGCACAGCAGCAGGTCGAGGTTCGAGATGGGGGCGTCGCTGAGCAGGTTGTGGCGGCCGAAGATCACCGAACGGCGCAACTCCGGGTCGAAGACGTACTGCTCTCCCTTCAGTTGGAAGTACTTCGCCCGGATCTCCGCCGGGACGTTCTCGAGTTGCTTTTGCGTGTAGGCCGCCATACGGGCCTCGCTCAGCGCGTGCTCGTCTATGTCCGTGCCGTAAATCTTCACTCTGCGTCGGAACCGCGCGGGTTCCAGCGCCTCGGCGAGCAGCATGGCCAGGCTATAGGCCTCCTCCCCGGAGGCGCACCCCGCGCTCCACACGCGGATATAGGCCTCGGGGTCCTTCGCCGCGACGATATGCGGGAGGACGTCCTTTGCCAGATACTCCCACGCCTGGGGATCGCGAAAGAACGACGTGACGTTGATGAGGAGGGTGTTCAGGAGATGGATGAACTCGTCGGGATCCGCCTCCAGCAGATCCATGTATTCTTCCAGACGCTCCACCCCGGCGAGCTCGAGACGCCGGGCGACCCGGCGTTCGACGCTGGGTCGCTTGTAGCCGGCGAAGTCAAGGCTGCGCTTTTCCTGGAGGAACTGCAGGAAGCTGTCGAACTCCTTTTCCGTCCACGTGAAACTCATTCCGCCGTCCCCCTCACCACCAATGATACCAGGGCCGAGGCGATCTCGGACAGCGGCAGCACGATATCCACGGACCCGGTCTGGGCGGCGGCCCCAGGCATGCCGAAGAACTCGGCCGTGGCCTCGTCCTGCGCGATCACGGTGCCGCCCACTTTCTTGACGGCCCGCACTCCCATCGCCCCGTCGGTCCCGGTGCCGGTCAACACCACCGCGATCGCCCGGTCCCGATAGCTCCCCGCGACGGATTCGAACATCAGGTCGGCGGAGGGACGAAGGAAATGGACCAACTCCATGTCGGACAGGCTGAGCGTGCCGTCAGGCCCCACCAGCAGGTGGCGATTCGGGGCCGCGATATAGACTGTGCTCGCGCGCACCGCCTCCCCCTCCTCGGCCTGCTTCACCTTGAGATGGGTGGCGCGCCCGAGAATCTCCGCCATCAGGCTCCGAT
>CAZUGW010000393.1:1624-3429 GCA_964620055.1 uncultured bacterium | reverse complement strand
AAAAAGTAAAAAATAAAAAGGCAAAAAGGGAAAGGAGGAGCAGGGAAAGGCAAAAGGCAAAAGGCAAAAAGAGACAGGCGAAGAGACGAGGAGGCGAGAGGTGAGAGGCGAACGGCCGGCCGAGTTTTCAAGTCTTCGTTTCTTCGCATTCTCCGCGGCCTGGATGATGATGCAGGCTGGAAGCCTGCGCTCCCAGGGGATCGGGATTAGTAGCGGCGGCCGCCGCGGCCGCGGTCACGGTCGGGCTCGCGCCGGCGCGTGGGGACGATGACGACGAAACGCTCGGGTTCCTCGCCCTCGGAGCGGGTGGTGACGGAGCTGTCGTCGGCGAGGGTGACGTGGATGACGCGGCGCTCGCGGGGAGGGAGCGGCTGGAGGGTCACCTCGCGGCCGGTGCGGATGGCGCGGTCGGCGGCGCTGCGGGCCATGGCGGTGAGGGAGCGCTCGCGGCGGGCGCGGTAGTCGGCGGCGTCGAGGATGATGCGCTTGCGCTCCTCCAGGGCGTAGGGGTGGTTGGAGATCATCGCGGTGACGACCTGAAGGGAGATGAGGGTCTGGCCGCGCTTGCCGATGAGGAGGCCGAGGTCTTCCTCGTCCTGGATGGTCAGGTAGATGGCCTCGGTGTCCTCGCGGGTGATCTCGACGCGGGCGGTCAGGTGCATGAGGCCGAGGATCTGGGTGAGGATTTCCTGGGCGCGGAGGGCGAGGGCGGTGGGCTCGGCGAGCACCACCGGCTCCGGCCGTTCCACTCGCTCTGGCCGCTCCACCCGCTCCGGTCGCTCCTGGGCGGGCGCGGGGGCCGGTCTATCAACCGGCGGCTCCTCGTCCAGAAACTCGGGCTGCCGGGCGGCAACGGCGGCGGTGGTGGTGACGCGGACTTTGGCCTCGGTGTAGCCGAGGATGCCGAGCAGTCCCCTGCTTTCTTGCGACAGCACCTCGACCGCGACGTCGTCGCGGGAGACGCCGAGGATTTTCAGCGCGCTCTTGACAGCGTCTTCGACCGTCCGGCCGGTCTGCTCGATTGATGGCACGGTCTTGGCCTCCGAAAGGAACCCCTCACCCCGACGGGACTCAGTATCTGCGCTTTCTCTTCTTCTTGGCCGGCTTCGCTCCCTGCGAGAGGCGCTGAATGGCCTCGGGCGGCGGGGGCGGGGGCGGCGCCTGGGCGGCCGCCGCGGCGGCGTCGGCCGCGCGGTGGGGCCGCATGATAAGCCACTGGTGGCCAGTCATGAGCACATTCTGGAGGAACCAGTAGAGGATGAACGCGGCGGGGAGGGGCTTCATAATCATGAGCATCATGACGGGCATCATGATGCTCATCATCTTCTGTTGCTGCTGCTGCTCGGGAGTGGCCGCGGGCATGGAGATGAGTTTCTGGGTGAAGTACATGCTGGCGGCGTAGAGCACGAGCAAGGGGCCGGGCCAGGAGACGCCGTTGATGAGGAGGACGTCGGGGTTGGCCAGGCTCTTGATATAGAGGAAGGGGACGTCTTCAAAGCGGAAGATGAAGTGCCGGATACCGTAGTAGACCTGGATCAGGATCACCATCTGGAGAATCATAGGCAGGCAACTGCTGGTGGGGTTGATCTTGTGCTCTTTCATCAACTCCATCTGGGCGCGGGCCTGCTGCTGCTTGTCGTCCTTGTACTTCTCCTGGAGCTTCTTGAGCTCGGGCTGGAAGAGCTGCATGGCGCGCATGGAGCGGAACTGGGCGACGGAGAAGGGGGTGGTGACGATCTTGGCCAGGAGGGCGATGAGGAGGATGGCGAAGACCGCGCTGAGCAGGCCGAAACCCCTGGACATGT
>CAZUGW010000393.1:0-1614 GCA_964620055.1 uncultured bacterium | reverse complement strand
CTGGAGCGTTGGGGGCCGCCACAGAGGCGGACCAGCGTGTCGAGGAGCTGGTACTGCCAGGTGGTGCGATAGTACTGGTCGAGCCAGCCGTTGACGGTGAGGCGAACGGGGACGACTTCCCACGTGGCCGGGAGGTCGGTGGCGACGGGGGGCTGGCGGAGGAGGGACTGGGCGTCAGGCAGGTAGGCGGTGAGAGGTTCGAGCGCGCCCATGACGCTCTTGCGGTACGCCTGCACGCCGCTCTCGGTGCCCTCGCCCTGCTCGCGCTTCAGGCGCGCCTCGTCAATCTGGGCGATGCGGAGGAGGGCGACGGACTCGTACTGGGTGCGGCGGAGTTGCTGGTAAACGCCGACGGCGTCGGTGAGCGCGCCGCGGTCCTTGGCGGCCAGGCGCTCCCAGGTGTAGCCGAGAAGGAGCTTCTTCTGCACGGCCTCGGCCTGGAGGGTCTTATCCTTGCTCGCCGAGAGCTGTGCGATCTCGTCCTTAAGCTCCTTGTTCTTATCCTCAACGGCGGCCTGGTCGGAGCGGTCGAGTTCCTCGAGGCGCTGCTGGAGGGTATTGAGCTGGTCGCTCCCGAGGGGAATGCCACCGCCGCCGATGCAGCCGGAGAGCAGCGGCAGGAGGAGCGAGAGTAAGAGGAGCGGGAGGATTCGTCTCACGCCGCGCCCCCTTCGTCGTCCTTCACCCACGGACCTGGGTCATAGCCGCCCGGGGAGAAGGGGTTGCAGCGTAGCAGCCGCCAGGCCGCGAGCAGCGCTCCCCGGAGCAGGCCGCGGTGGGCGATGGCGCGGACGGCGTACTCTGAGCACGACGGATAGAAACGACAGGTCCGCGGTTTGAGCGGGCTGAGGCAAAGCTGATAGAACCGGAGCAGGGCGATTCCGATCCGGGCGGGGATACCAGGCGAGTTGGAGTGAGAGGCGGCGATCATGCGGGGCAGCCAGTCTCGTCCAGGACGCCGGCCTTCCTGAACATCTCCTGAAGCGCGGCGAGCCTTTCGGGGAAGGTGGAATCGAGGATCGTGGTACGGGCGACGAGGAGCAGGTCCCAGGGCGCGGGCCGCGGGCCGAGGAGGACGCGCGCGGTTTCTCTCAGCAGGCGGCGGGCGCGGTTGCGAGGGACGGCGCGGCGAAACCGCTTGCCGGCGATGACGGCGAGGCGGGGATCGGAAAGCGCCTCGTCTTCACCGCGGCGGCGGGCGTGCAGGACGGCCCAGGGGGAGTAGGCGCGCACTCCTTCCTGGAAGGTCCTCTGAATATCCTTGCTCCTGCGCAGCGGGTGCACCAATCGGCTCTAGTTGGAGGCCGTGGCAGCGAGCCGCAGGCGCCCTTTGGCGCGGCGACGGCGGAGGATGTTGCGGCCGTCGCCGGTGGCCATGCGATGGCGGAAGCCATGCTTGCGCAGGCGGCGACGGCGGTTCGGCTGATAAGTTCGCTTCACGGGGACCTCCCGAGATGTGATCTCGCTCAAAGCAACGGCCCCTGGCCTGAGAGGCCGGGGCCAAGAATGCTGGTCGAAGTATAACATATGGGGGAAGGCGGGGCAAGGGCGAGGCGGAGCCTGTTATAGCAGAGCGATTATGTCCTGTTAAGTGCAAAGGGAAAATGTCACATT
>CAZUGW010000392.1:0-3434 GCA_964620055.1 uncultured bacterium | reverse complement strand
GGGGTCTTCGATCTGCGGCGGTTGCTCAGCGAACGGTAGCGCCTCCAAACAGAAACCGCGTCGGATTCCCGTTGAAGAACTGGTGCCGATCCTCCGCGCTGAACGCATTCTCGGCGTCCAGGAAAGGCCGATAGTAATCGGCATAGGACTCCGTCTCCAGCAGGTTGATCATGAAGTCGCTGCCGAAGAGGAGGCGCGCTTTCGCGTGCGGATAGCGCCCCACCAATTCTTTCAGCCACTCATAGAAGTCCAACTTGAACGCGCGGCAGGCGAAGTCGGTGTACACATTCGGATACCGCGCTAGCAAGTCCAGCACCACCTCCTGCCAGTCGGTCCCGTGGTCCTGACGCCCCAGGTGCGCGAGGTTCAGGCGCAGGTTTGGGTACTCCTTCAGCACCTCCACCCACTTCTCAGGCGTCACCAGGCGCATCGCCTCCGCGCGATCCCGCGTCCCGATGAATCCGCCGTCGCTGCAGTGCACCGTGATGGGAATCTGTCTGCACTGGCAGATCGCGTAGAGATACTTCACCTTCTGCTTCTGGTAGGGCGTGCTCGGCCACGGATCGAAACCCAGCGACGGGTAGAGCTTGATCCCCGCGAACACGTTGCTGCCCACGCTGTCAATATTCCCCTTGTACTTGGCCATCTGCAGGAACTGCGCGAACAGGTCCTCGCGTCTCCCCGTGTACGCCTTGAAGTACTGGTCCATCAACTCCGGGATGGTCTTCCCGCGGTCCTTGTCACGCGAATCATCGTAGAGTCGCTTGATGGCATAGCGATTATTCTCAGACTTGCGGAAGAGTGCGTCGAGCCAGCGTCTCGCGTCGTCCGTCATCTTTTCTTCGACTATCACGTACCCGGAGAGATCGCTGTCGTCCCTCTCAATCTTGATGCCCGCGGGCAAGTCGCTCTCCTTGTATTCCGGCACTTCTCGCACCCGCGTGTCCATTCGCTGATCCAGCCGATAGAGCTGTGGGTTGAGGCCCATGAAGGGGTAGATCTCGAACAGGTGACGCCGCGTATGCCCCACGTAGTAGGCGATGCCCTCCAGGAGATCCGCCGTCTGCTTGACCACCGGCTTTCGGGGCAGTTCTCGGTAATACCCGGTGAGGCCCTTATGCAGCAGCCCCTTCGCACCGAAATCCATGATCAGCGGAGTTAGGATGATGCGCTGGTAGTCGTAACCCCTCTCGTCGCCCTTCCCGCGAACGGCGATGCGCGGCGGCTGGCTCGGGTTAGCCTCCTCCCCCCACTCCTTCACCAGACATCGCTCCAGCAAGACATACTGATCGCCGATGGCCGACCCCATCTCGGCCACCAAGTTGACCACCCGCGGCAAGAACCGCACCATGTGGACCACCACGGCCGCCGCTGCCGCCACCAGCGCCCCGCCCACCACCCATCTCCACCCCCTGCTCACCGGCCAATGCCAGAGCGCCCAAAGCACCGCCCCCGCCGCCGGCACGCCCGCCGCCGTCTTGATGAAAAAACACCGCACGCGAAGCCGCTGCAAGAACGCCGGCAAATTTGCATGGTCCAGCGTCATCGTGTGGCAGTGGATATCGAAACCACAGGCCTCGTCTTCGATGTAAGGATACTTCGTAGGATCAGCCATGGGTCGGTCCCCCAGTGGTCAAGCGCAGTGTCAGAGACTGCGCCTAACCGTAGTGTAAGGCTGTATGTTAGGCCGCAACGCAGCGGTCGTCAATAGGGCAGCAAGCAAGGACGGAGGACAGTGACGGACCGAAGAGGAGGCGGCCGGGCAGCTAGCGAATGCACTCCCTACGACGGGACGGAGGCGGGAGAGATGGACGCGTCTGAGACTCCAAAGGCTGCAGCCAAGTGCACCGTGATGATGCTGCACGGCGGCAAAGACTGCGGCCGAGAAGCATATGACGACAAGGGCCGGTGCATCTGCCATTCGGAAAGGTCTGACAAGGAGGCCCAGGCCTTCAATGCTGCCATCGAAGAGGTGTTTGTTCCGAGGGGACAAGCCGTTCGTGACAGTGCACTTCGGGGGCCACTGCGCGTCGGTAGTGGAAGGCGTCATCGGCGCCCCACTCATCGCCATGTTCGTGCTGGCGTTGAACCGGCGGTTCAAGCGGTGAGGAGGCGGCCCCGAGGGAAGCCGCGCGGCCTCTGCCTCACAGTAGCTCTCCACTCCCGGGCGGCGGCGGGACCAGTAGCTCGAGCGCGGCGGCCAGCACGCTCAGGCGCTCACTGATCAGAACCCACATGTGCTCTGGGTCAATGACGTCGTACTCGTGCGCCAACACGTGACGCTGCGCGGTAATGGCATGCCACGGGATCTCAGGATGGGCCCGCTTGAACCCTGCGGAAACGTGGCGGGCTGCCTCTCCGATGATCTCCACCGCCCGTTCCACGGCCAGGCGAAGCACTTCGTCGGAATCGTACTGCTCACGCGTGAATCGGCTCGCGATTCCTTGAGCCGTGCGGGAGGCCTTCAGCATGTCCCACAGGTAGGCCGCGTCATCCTTGCGACGGCGAGGCATAGACAATCTCCCGCGTGGTGAGGATCTCGTGGCGTCGGAAGGGATTGCGCAACCCGCCGCGACTGATCACATCAACCTTCCGCCCGAAGAGCGCCTCCAACTCGTCCTGCATGTCAACGAGGTCGAAGAGGCTCCAACCCGAGTTCGGCTCGAACGTGGCCAAGACGTCCACGTCGCTCCTCGGGCCGAAGTCCTCTCTCAGCACAGAGCCGAAGAGAGCGAACTCCACCACCTTCCACTTCCGGCAGAACTCGGCGATCCTCGCACGGTCAAT
The DNA here is from genome assembly GCA_964620055.1 of uncultured bacterium. Taxonomy (GTDB): domain Bacteria; phylum Armatimonadota; class Hebobacteria; order Hebobacterales; family Hebobacteraceae; genus CAZUGW01. The sequence continues at coordinate 647 of CAZUGW010000392.1, read as the reverse complement.
GTCGAGATGCGCGGTCATAGCTTCTCCCCCAGCATTGTACCACGCCCCCGCTGCTTCATCGCAGTGGAGACAGAGGGGATACGCGGCTGCGGGCCAATCCTCCCCCACGTTCCCCCCTCACTGACCCGGCGGCCGCCCCCCGTCCTCCACCCCCGGCCCCGTGTACTCCCTCCCGCACACTGGGCAAGGCCCATGCGGCACGGTGAACCAGCCGTTGGTCCACACGCCGCAGTCGAACTGCACCCCCTGGTCGGCCAGGGTGACGGGGCAGACGCCGTAGATGGTGTGGAACCCCTCGAAGGTCTGGCAGCCGTCGCTGGTGCGGCCGCACTTGGGGCACTGGAACTTGGGCGACATCAGCGTGCCGCGGGAGAACTTGTAGCCCAGGAACTTGACCGGCGTGCGGCAGTGAATGCACGTGGCGCCGTCCAGCCGGGCGGAGTTGAGCCGCATGAACTGCAACCCCTGCCTGACCCCACTCATTTCGTCGCGGTAATCGGTGGGGAGCTGGATCAGCTTGGGCAGGGGCATTCCCGCCCGTTCCATGGTCTCGTGCAGCTTGGGGACGATGGAGGTGATGGCGGTGCCAAGCAGGGATTCTTGCACTTTTTTTTTTGTTGAGGCGGCGACCACCGAGACCAGCAGCA
>CAZUGW010000391.1:0-3442 GCA_964620055.1 uncultured bacterium | reverse complement strand
CATCAGGTTTCTGACCTTCGTTTCTGAGACGATTTCGTTACTCCCTAGGCCTCAGGGAACGGAAGGAAACATCTATCTTGACAAATAACAATATAAATAGTATTGTATAGCATGTGATACGTCTCTTAACCCTGGCCTAACGTGGCGCGTCACAACGTTGATTGGTATGACTGGCAAGACGCGCCGCCTCCGAGGAGGGGAGGGCATGAGAATCGTCCGCGTCAAGGTGTTGCACCGCGGCACGTTCGACTCGATTGTCCGCGCCGCGGTCGGCGCGCAGCAGTGCTTGCGGCATCGCGGCCACTGCTACGAGCGCATCGCCGGCCGGCGCAAGGCCGCCCTCTACCGCCTCTCGCCGCACGGCCTGGCCTGGATTCAGGACCGGGTCGAGGACTATGAGTTCGGTCTGTTCAGCGGCTTGCTCACCGGGGTGTGCGGCCGCGACGGGACGATCCGTCGGCACACCACGGGCTTCGTCCGCCAACCCAACGGCGCGTATCGCGCGTGGGGTCCGGGTGGTGCACGCGACACGGAACGCGATTGAGGAGGGGCCTGTGAAGAAGCGAGAGGAAATCATGCCGCGCCTGGCCCGGAAGTACCTGGAGCTTTCCACCGCCTGCTATCGGGTAGCGACCGCCGCGCACGATGAAAGGGGCCGCTTCCGGCGCGGCCACCCGGGCCGCCGCGTCCACCCCGCGGTCCTCAAGAAGATTGATCTGGACGAGGCGCTCGCGCGGGTGTACCAGCGGTTCTTCGGGGATCACGGCGACGCGGTCGGGGTGAACTCCACCTCGACCTCGAACAGCCGGCGCCAGGGTAGCGAGACCGCAAGTTCGCCTCCCAACTCCGACCGCGAGACCCCGAGCACGCCGCGATAAAGCGCCTCCGCGAGCGGGGTGAGCTCCTGACGCACATAGGTCTCGAGCTGCCCGCTCCGCTCGCCCAGCGCGAACTGGTCCGCGCCCAGGGCCGCGGCCTGCTCGACGGCGGCCTTGCGGACGCAGGTCTGGTAGGCGTAGTCGTCGGCCAGGCGGCAGGCGAGGAACCGCCGCGAGGCCGCGCCCGCGTCACGGCCCTCCCGCGCGGCCAGCGCCTCGAGGCACAACTGCGCGATCGCCGTGCCGATGGTATTCGAGGCGGTGTTCCACCCCGCGTACCCCCGGAGCTTCTTGCCCGCGCCGCTACGGTCCAACGCGCCGATCAGCTCCGGGTCGCCGCCGTTGGCATACAGCACATCCGCGACACCGACGATCAAACCCGCCTCCGCGGCGAAGCCCAAGCGTTCGACGACGCTCTCGGACTGCCTCGCGGCGGCCGGCGACTGCCCCTGCGGGGGCGCCTCGCTGGCTTCGTGCTGCTCGCCGATGGGGGTGTGGAGGAACAGAATGGCGTCCGAGCCCATGGGGGGCGCGGCCTCCGCGCCCGCGGCGCGCAAGGTGCTCTGCACCGTCTCCCGCAGCGGCCGGTCCTCGTAGCGCGGGATCGCCTTGCTCCCGGCCTCGGTGGCGTAGTCGGGGCAGATTCGCGGCCTCACCCCCGCCGCCTGGCTGCAATGCCGGGCCAGCAGCACCAGGCCGATCTCATCCGCGCCGGGGTGGATCGTCACGCGGTCTTCGATACCCAAGCGGGCCGCGTCCTGTCTCAGGTCCTCCTGCTCGCCGAGGTGCAGCCCCACTGGGGCCGCGTCCTCCTGCACCAGGGCGAGGTAGTCGAGCACGCCGTCCGCCACCAACTGCAACGCGGCGCGGCTCAGTTCGTGATTGCGCCGTCTCACCGCGAGATAGCGGGAGATCGTCTCTGCCCCGAGGCGCGCGGTCACCACCTCCAACTCCGGCCGCGCCTCCTCCTCTCCCAGCCGCTCAACGCGGTCGGTGAGCGTCGCGTAGGCGACCAGATCGTTGTGCGTGGACAGGGCGCCGGCCGAAGCGACCGTCATCCCCAGCCGCGGCAGGCAATTCGAGGCGAGTATCATCAGGTCGGGGCGGCGCTGCTTCAGCCCCCGCAGCCCCTCCAGTCGCGCCATCGCCGCGGCCGCCTCCACCTCCGCCGACCGCGCGGCCACCAGTCCGCCATAGCACAGCATGTCGAGGGAGAGCACCAGGTGCTGGGCCGGGCAGTCGTTCAGCCAGGCCGCGATCCCGTCGCAATCGCCGGGCGTGGTGAACCAGCCCAGCAGCTCCCGCGGCGGCAGCGCCACTTCCAGCCCCACGATCTCCGCGAGCTGGACCGGGAACAGCCGATTGCACGGCCGGTCGTCCAACGGAACAAGCCCCAACGCTGGAATCGGAATGGCGGTGGCCTCCTGTCGGGAGATGCCGCCATTCTAGCCCTGGCGCCGACCGATGTCAAAAGGGGTCTGGTGCAGGCGGCGGCGCGCCGGGGGGAGGGGCCTCGGGCGTGGTGGGAAGCTGGGGGATGTTGGACCAGATGAGGACGCCGAGGCGCGGGTCCCAGGTGACTTGGCAGCCCAGGGATTCGGCCACGGTCCGCAGGGGGACATAGGTCACGCCGTGCTGCACGATGGCCCGTCCCAGAGTCTGCCGACGGCAGACCCAGTCACCCAGGCCGCGGCGGTGAGGAGGATGGCGAGCAGGGGCAGCAAGAAGAGGAGGCGCTTCGAGTCAGGTTTCTCGGAGAGGGAGCAACCATCGCGACTAGCAAAGGCCTAGTATAAATAGGTGACTGTCCCCTATTCACCCATCTATTCACCCCTATTCACCCCTATTCACCCCCCGGTCACAGGGCTCGGTCGGGAGTCCGGGTCCTGCCGGAGGCCCAGGAAAGCCCCGCAGAACGGCTGCAAGACCGAATTCTCCCCATTGACGTCTGGGCGGAAACGTGATAACCTATTTCCAACTTCATAACACTTCTGACACAGAATGTGTCGCCGGACTCGTTGATGCCGAGCTTCTCTTGTTGAGATCGAGTCTCTTGTCGAGATAGGGCATATGTCCCGGAGCTTCAGGTCGAGGCGAATGGCTACGTTCGGTATGGCATCGGAGCGCACCCCGGAAGGGGGGGTGGGCGCGACGGTGTTGCGTTTTCTTCATTGTCTATCCTCTCGTTTCCTCCCCGCCTTTCCCAACTTCCGTACCCCGTGCCTCGTGCCATACCGGGCCGATCGCGCGCGTCTCTGTCGGAGGGATCTGCCAGCGCGCGCGCCGTTCCAATAACTTCTCCAGAGAGGAGGTGACGCCTGACCTAGTGCGGGCGCACTGTCGTACCTGACGAACCGAATGTGGCGAGTATGCTATTGGGGAGGTATCCCACAGTGACGATGCGACGCAAGGGTTTTACCCTGATTGAGCTGCTGGTCGTGATCGCGATCATCGGTATCCTCGCGGCGATGCTGTTCCCCGTGTTCGCCCGAGCCCGTGAGTCCGCACGCAAGACCCAGTGCTTGGCCAACGTCAAGAACCTGGCGATCGCGCTCAACATGTAT
>CAZUGW010000390.1:0-3454 GCA_964620055.1 uncultured bacterium | reverse complement strand
CTCACCGTAACCGCGACCTGTGACGACGCCGCGCCCATCAGCGGCAGCGGCTCCACCACTCTCACCGTGCAGCCTCCCGCGCACGCGCTCACCGTCACCGTCTCTGGCTCACCCACCGACATTCCCTCCGGCGGGACGGTCACGCTCACCGCCACCGTCACCGACACCCAGCCCCACAGCGGCTTCGCCTGGGCCTGGAGCGATCACGGGGCGGGCGGCACGTTCACCCCCTCGGCCAACGTGCGCACCCCGACCTACACCGCGCCTGCGAACACCTCCGGCAGCCCCCAGACCATCACCCTCACCGCGACGGCGACGTGCGCGTGGTATTGGCCATGGATCACGGCCAGCGCAGGGGTCGCAGTAACGGAGGAGAGTACAGGACCCTGAGCTGAAGAAGCGTGGCGGAGAGAGTGGGATTCGAACCCACGAAACCTTTCGGTTTACACGATTTCGAGTCGTGCGCCTTCGACCAACTCGGCCATCTCTCCACGCTCAGTATAGGAGAGACAGCTTCGCGGTGTCAATTCGCGGCGCGACGGAGCGTCACCACCGCCACCTCCGGCGGGCACAGCACTCGCAGCGGCGGGAAGATCTCCCCCAGGCCGCGGTTGATGTAGAGCCATCCGTGGGCGAGTTGGTGGAGCCCGGAGGCGTAACGGCGCCCGAGCTTTGACGGGACGTAGAGCGGGCCGACCAGCGGCAGCACGATCTGCCCCCCATGCGTATGACCCGAGAGAATGAGCGAGGCGCGCGCGGCCCGCGGGCGTAGAATGATCTCGGGCGCGTGGCAGAGCAGGATCACGACCTCCTCCTCCCCCACCCCGTCGAGCGCTGCGGCCAGGTCGTCCCGGTCCGCATAGGCCGGGTTGTCCACGCCCGCGATGATCAGCTTCTCGCCGTTGCGCTCGATCACCACATGCGCGCTCACAAGCGGCCGGATGCCGTGGCTGCGCAAGGCCTCCTGCACTTCGCGTGCGCTCAGCCAGTTGTCGTGATTCCCCAGCACCGCCAGCGCACCATCGGGCGCGGGGAGCGTGGCCAGGGCCGCCGCCGCGCCGTCGAGGCGCGGGAGGTCGCTGGTGAGGTCGCCGGTGAATGCCACCAGATCGCGCGGCTCCTCAGCCGCGACGGCGAGCCGGGCGCGGAGTCGCGCCACGGACAGATAGATGCTTGCGTGCAAATCGGAGACGTGTAAAATGCGGTAGCCGTCGAACGCGGGCGGGAGGCCGGGGAGGGGGATGTCCAGCCGGGTGATCTGCACGTCCCGCGGCCGCGGGCCGAAGCGCAGGAGGAGGGTCACGCCGGTGAGGTAGGAGAACGCGGCGACGGCCCCGCCCGGCGCGAGCGCGCTCGCCCAGACTCCTCCGTTCAGCAACCACAGCAGCGTGGACCATCCCAGCCAGGGGAGCACGAGCTCCGCGACCGTGCCGAGCGTCCAGAGAACGTTGAGCACTGACTTCGGCAGGCGCGGGAAGTGCTTGGGTAGGGCGACGAACTTGACCACGGTTAGCAGCAGCGCGGGGATGGCGAGCAGACAGAGCGCGCCCTGCCACAGCGCCATCGCCACCGGCAGGCCCGCCGCCCACACCAGCGCCGCCGCATAGCCGCCCTCCATCCACACCAGAAAGAGCAGTGACGCGGCCAGCACGCGGCCGGTGATCGGGGGCGGGCCGTGGCCTGGTTCGCTCACGACCGCTCGTCCAAGCGCGTCAGCCCCGCCTCCAGCGCGGCCTGAATCGCATCCTCATACTCAGTGCGGGTGATCGGCCGCGTGATGAACGGAAACTCGTTCGCCCGGAAGGTCGGCCGGTACTGGGCCATCACATTGACATAGGTGTTGGTGCTGAGCGAGGCCAGGAATCGCATCACCTCGGCCGTGCCCGCGAGATACTTCGGCAGCACCAAGTGCCGCACCAACAGCCCGCGGCGCGCGATCCCGTCCTCGCCGATCACCAGGTCGCCAACCTGGCGATGCATCTCGGCCAGGGCCTCGCGACACCGATCCCAGTAATCCGGCACTCCCGACAGCCGCTCGCCCACTGTGTTGTCCGCGTACTTCGCGTCGGGCATGTAGATGTCCACGATCCCATCGAGCAGGCGCAGCGTCTCGACCGACTCGTACCCGCCGCAGTTGTACACGATCGGCAGTTCCAGCCCCAGGCCCCGCGCGCACTGCAAGGCCTCCACCAACATTGGGACCTGGTGCGTCGGCGTGACCCAGTTCACGTTGTGGCAGCCCCGTCGCTGCACCTCCAGCATCATCTCGGCGACATCGGCGAAGCTCATCGCCTCGCCGCTGCCGAGTTGAGAGATATCGTAGTTCTGGCAGTAGAGGCACCGCAGGTTGCAGCCCGTGAGGAAGATCGTGCCTGACCCGCCGCGGCCCACCAACGGCCGCTCCTCGCCGAAGTGCGCGCCATAGCTCGACACCATCGGCTGCGCGCCGACACGGCACGCGCCAACCTGCCCACCGAGGCGGTCCACGCTGCAGTTGCGCGGGCACAGCCGGCAGGGACTGAGAAGCGCGCGCAGGTCATCGGCGCGCGCCTCCAGCGTGGCGGGGTCCATCTGCAGGTACAACGGAGTGAGGGTTGCGTCTTTCATACTACTTGGAGAATACCCAGCTACGCCGGCCACCGCAGGCCCCAGGTCCGCAGGTCCGAAAGCAGCGCGTAATCTGTGAGGTCGAGCCGCACCGGGGTGACCGAGATCAGCCCGTTCGCCAGCGCGTGAGAGTCGGTGCCCGCCGGCGCCACCTCCTGGGATCGCCCCCCTCCCCACCAGTAGTAGTCCCGCCCGCGCGGGTCGCGGCGCTGCTCCAGCTCGCCCTCATACACCGACCGGCCCTGGCCGGTGACCGTCACGCCCTGCACTTCGCCCACGGGTACGTTTACATTCAGCAGTGTGTCCGGCGGGAGGCCGTGCTCCATCACCACCCCCGCGAGATAGCGCGCGAACTCGGCGGCCGGCCCGAAGTCCACCGGCTCCCACGCGTCCACGCTGATGGCGAAGCTTGGCAGGCCGTGGATCGCCGCCTCCATCGCGGCCGCCACCGTGCCGGAGTAGGTGAGATCCCACCCCAGGTTGGGACCGAGGTTGATGCCCGACACTACCAGATCGGGCCGCGGCCCCGCGAACCCGCCCACCGCCAACCCCACGCAATCCGCCGGCGTGCCATTGCAGGCCCTCCCCTCGCTGCCGTCGGCCAGTTTCACCCGCGTCAGCCGCAAGGGCTTGTGCAGCGTGACCGCGTGGCCGCACGCGCTCCGCGGCCGCTCCGGCGCCACCGCCACCACGTCGCCCACGGCCGCCAGCGCCTGCTTCAGCGCGAGCAGCCCGGGAGCGAGGATGCCGTCATCGTTGGTGATCAGAATGCGCATGAACCGTAGGGGCACGGCATGCCGTGCCCACACTACTCCTCAGTGATCTCTCTCTCCCTATGGGAGAGGGC
>CAZUGW010000389.1:0-3457 GCA_964620055.1 uncultured bacterium | reverse complement strand
CCGCGCAGTCCAGGCAGTTGACCGCGTTCATGATTCCGACCAGCCACAGCGCGGAGACGAGGTAGTTCGCCGGCGCCCACGCAAACCAGGAGAAGTGCACGCCCGCGGCGATTAGCCCCGCCGCGCTGAGCGACTGGAGGAGCAGCCGGAGTCGGGCGCGCAGGCCCACCCGGTCATCGAGCAGCCCTAGCGCCAAGACCAGGAAGCCTCCCCCGATCAGCCAGCGGAGTTGGACGTCGAGCCCAGTGAAGGCCATGAAGCCGACCGCGGCCGCGACGTACACCGCCACGCCCCCCAGCAGCGGCATGGGCCGCGCGTGGTTCTTGCGCGCCGTCGGGGTGTCCACCATCCCCAGGCGCGGCGCCAGCCAGCGGAGTCCCGCGGTCAGGCCCACGGCCAGGGTGAAGCTGGAGGCGAGACACCGGAGATAGGGCCAGTGCTCAGACGGCAACATAGGAGAGATCCCTCACCGAGGAGTGGTCTGGCTGGAGGAGTACGTCGCGGGCGACCTCCGCCACCCACTCGGCCTCCTCGTCCCGCAGGGCCGGGTAGAGCGGAATCGAGAGCGCCCGCCGGTAGATCGCCTCTGCCCCCAGCAGCGCCGGAGCGCGCCCGTTTAGATACCGGTGCAGCGGCAGATACACCGGACGCTTGCACTCTACCGACCGCGCGCCGAACTCGGCCTCGACGCGCGCCACGTCCTCGACCTGCACGACATAGCGGTAGTAGATCGGATCGGACCGCGCGTCGCGCACCGGCGGAGGCACGCCCACCCCCGCAAACGCCGCGTCATACCTGGCCGCCAGGCGGAGTCGGCGCGCGATGGCGGCCGGGAGGCGGGACAGTTGGGTCAAGCCCAGACTGGCCTGGATATCGCTCATCTTGTAGTTATAGCGCACCTCGTATTCGTCTCGGTTGTCGTAGTCGCGCAGCGCGCGCATCCGCTCCAGCAACTTTTCCGAGGAACTGCACGCCATGCCGCCCTCCCCGGTGGAGATCACCTTCGTGGCGTAGAACGAGAAGACGGAGATCGTCCCCACGCTGCCCACCGGTCGGCCGCGCCACCGCGCCCCGAGGGCCTGGGCGCAGTCCTCGATCACGGGGACGTCCAGCTCCATCACCCCGTCGAGGTCGGCCGGATGGCCGAACAGGTGCACTACGATCACGGCCTTGGTGCGGCGGGTCAGACGGGAGCGCGCCGCCGCGGGATCGAGGTTGCCGGTGTCGGGGTCCACGTCACAGAGCACGGCCGAGGCGCGAGTATGGCCCACCGCGTTGAGCACCGCGGTGCAGGCATAGGAGGGAAGCACCACTTCGTCTCCCTCACCCACGCCCAGCGCGAGCAACGCCAGGTGCAGGGCAGCCGTGCCGGAGGAGGTCGCCACTCCGCCCCGCTGCCCCACGGCCCGCGCCAGCTCGCGCTCGAACTCACTCACCTGCTCGCCGCCGGCCAGGCGGCCGCTCCGCAGCGTGGCCGCCACCGCGGCGACGTCCTCCTCCACTATCCAGGGTCGGGAATGCTGAATCATCATCGCACGGCCACCTCCTGGCCCGTCCTCAGCACGTCAAGGCTGTCTGGTCCCTCGTTCATCAGCAGATCGAGGAGGGACAGATCGGGAATGAAACCTGCGTCGGGGAAGCGCTGCCGGTAGGTCGGGCAGATCCAATCCTGCAACTCCAGCGTGATTCCCGCGGCCTCCATCGCCTCCGCGTCGAGGTAGGCCTCGGCCGCGAAGCTCCCCGAGTAGTACCGATCCGCGCCCACGGCCTGACAGATCTCGATCAAGCGTTCCGTGGCGCTTCCCTTGAGGTTCAGTTGCGAACTGAGCACGAGCGGCGTCCGCAGGCCGAGGGCCGCGCAGAGCCGCGTCAGCAGTTCCCAGTTGAGCGGGTTGAGATGGCTCCAGGGCTGCTGGTAGACGTCGTGCAGCAGTTCCGCATAGCGCTCGTAATAGGCCGCCCGGCGATAGTTGGTCTCGAGGGCGCGCCAGTGCGCCTCTCGCCACCCCTTGACCTCCGCGATCTCGACCTCGTGCAGGCCCTGCCCGGCCCTCTCCTTCACCGGCACGGTCAGGTACATCCAGCCGCCGGCGTGCTTGATCCGGTTCCGGTTCTGGAACCCGTTCTTGGTGTACTGGACGTCGTCCAGCGCCACGAAGACGTCGGCGCGGGCGATCTTCTCCACGTACCGGAGCCAGGGCAGATAGTGCAGTTGGTGGATGGCGACTAGCATCTCACTCTCTCACCACAGCCACCGGTGGCAGACGAACGCCTCCGCCGCCTCGACCGAGACTTCGCTGCCGCGCAAGCGCGCCAGCCGCTCCACGTTCTCGAGGCTGGCATGATGCGGCGCCGGCCGGAGCTGGGACTGATGGCAGGCGTGGGCCGCGAGCTTCTTCTCCAGATAAGGGCCGCTGATGTTGACGTACACGCTGCGCGGCGCGGACGCCACACTCCAGCCGAGTTGGGGCGAATCGGCGGAGAGCACCACCGGGGCGAAGGCTTTCTCTGAGGGCAGGTGAGGCCGGCAGGCGGCGAAGCCCGCCTGGAACGTGGCCTCGTGGTCCTGGTTATAGGAGGGCGCCGGCAGGATCACGACGCCGGGCCGCACCCGGTCCATGGCGAGCTCGCTCTCCCGCTCGATCTGGGCTATCAGGTCCCGCCGCGGCAGCGCGTCCAGCCGCAGATGACGCTCTGTCTCAGGATAGACCAGCGTATAACCATCTACCTCGAGACAGGCCATCGCCCGCGCCAACTCGCCCTGGCGCGTCGCGCCGGAGATCTCCTGCTGGCCGGTGTGGTAATGGCGCAGATCGCCGGCGGACATGATCATCACGTACACCGCGGCCCCCTGGGCCTTGGCGCGGGCGATGCTCCCGCCGCCCGCGAACGTCTCGTCATCCGGGTGGGGCATCACCACCAGGATCCGAGCTTGCCCGAGCAATTCGTTGAGGTGCAAGGCCATAATCGCTTTCGTAGCTCGCCGCAGCCGGGGCCGCCTCAGTCCACACCGGTCGTGACCGGAACGCGGACCGCGTCGGCCGCGGTCCTTCGGCAATCCGTCGACTGATAGTGCTCCCGGCACCACGCGGCGGTCCGTTGCAGGCCCTCCTCCAACTCCACCTGCGGCTGGAATCCCAATCGGGTCGCGGCCTTCGTGATATCGGGGCGCCGCCGGGGCGTGTCCTCGTAGTTCTGCCCGTAGTAATCCTCGTAAGGCACGTTGACGATGGGGGAACTCGACCCGGTCAGACGCTTCACCACCGCCGCCAGGTCGGCCACCGAGACCTCTGCCGGGTTCCCGATGTTGAACGCACCGCCGATGGCCTCCGGTCGTTCCCCGGCGAGTATGGTGCCCCGGACCGTATCGGTCACGAAAGTGAAACTCCGTGTCTGCCGCCCGTCTCCGTGCACCGTGATCGGCTCGCTGCACAGCGCCTGGCGAAGGAAGTTCGCG
>CAZUGW010000388.1:3254-3492 GCA_964620055.1 uncultured bacterium | reverse complement strand
ACAGCGCAGGCTCGCAGCGGATGGGCGCGCGGGAGATACCGCCGATCTGCTCATGAAGACCTTCCAAGAGCTTGCCGATGCCAGTGTGGACGTTGCGGCAGTGCTCAACGAAGTGCCGGACTGGTGCCGCGAACAGGCGGAGATCATGGCGGGCGGTGACTTCAATGCAAGTCGCGGCGGTGGCGTCGCCTCGGAGACCTGGCTGGAACTGAACGCACTGATCGAAGGCGCAGACGGT
>CAZUGW010000388.1:0-3244 GCA_964620055.1 uncultured bacterium | reverse complement strand
CACGCTGCTCGGCGAAGTGAAGCTGGCCGAGATCGGCTGGCTGTGGCTCAACCGCATTCCGCTGGATATGCTGACGCTTCTCACCGGCGATGTTCAGGCGGGGAAGTCATTGATCGCCGCCGACCTTGTAGCACGCATGGTCACCGGCAGGGAGTGGCCGGATGGAGGGCTGCCGCCAGCCGATAGCGTAGCGGTCTACCTATCCGTAGAAGATGATCTACCAACCACCATCGGGCCACGACTGAAGCATCACGGCCTGACCGGAGATGCCCGTGACCGCGTGCTCGGCATCGGACGGGGCGATCCGGCGCACAGGCAGTTGGAGACGGCGCTGTCGGAGCATCCCGCACGCCTGGAACGACTGATCAGCGAACACCAAGAGCGAAATCTAGTGCTGGTGAACGGTGAGCAGTGCCTGCCGACAGTGCTCCTGGTAATTGATCCCGCCGAAGCCTTCATGATCGGAGTCAACACCAACCGCTCCAACGAAGTCCGCCACGCGCTGAACTCCGTGGACGATATGTGCGGACGCCTCGGCGTGACTATCTTGGCCATCCGGCATCCGAACAAGAACAGCGGCGAGACCAAGGCGTTGTACCGCACGGGTGGCAGCATGGCCTGGATCGAGCATCCTCGGTCGGTACTGATCGCCAACATCGACCCGACCGACGATGACGATCTGCCGGAGATGATGCGGCGGCGCGCGATGGCGCAGCTCAAACATAATCTCGGCCCGCCGCAGCCGCCGTTGACCTACACCATCGGGCCGCCTTCACCAGGGAAGCTGTCCTGGACAGGAACTAGCGAGGTGACACCGAACCAGTTGATGGCATCGCCAGATCGTGCGGTAGCCAAGCAGAACAGCAAGTCTTACGACGCGGAGACCTGGCTACAGGCGACGATGATCGCACTCGGCGGCAGCGCGTCGGCTGGCGATATCCAACGCCTGGCGGAGCGGGCCGCGATCAAGCGCATGACGCTCTACCGAGCGCGGGACAAGATCGGGGTTGAGCTGGAAGATGAGCGTGACGACGCGGGCCGGATCACGGGCCACACCTGGCGGCTACCATGACGATCCGCCGGAACTATGGGAAGTGGCTGCAGGCAGATTCGGAGCACCATTCTGGAGCGTCTGTCTTGGAATGTGCTGAAATCGAGGCATCCACAGGAGTGAACTGCCACCAGATTCAACTACCCCCTTACACACAATTCATGGGAAGTGGACATGTGGTGGGAAGTGGCTGCTCCAGCCACATCTCCACTTCCCATCCAAACAGGGACGGGGGCTAGAACTGCCACCATGCCCTACGACAAGAACTCGTCAGCCAGCCGCAACTACCGTGCGATGCTCAAAGCGACCTACGACGGTGTGCGCCCGCCGCACTGCGATAACAACAGCACGCGGCCCAGCGATCACGGCCCGATGATTCCACGCCTCAGTCGCACGGGCATGTTCTGGGGCTGCCGCCGATGGCCGACCTGCGCCCACACGAAGCCCTACGAGGTGGCGGAACGATGGTGACCACCGCCAAGAAGCGTCGATACGCCAACTACCGAGGGCCGGTCGCAGACCTTGTGACCCAGGCGCTCAAGGCGTTCAACCGAGTGTCGCGCGCTAGCCGCCCTCCCAGCCCATGTGGTGAGTGCGGCTCGCCGGTGAACCTGCTACCAGGCCCGCACGGTTTGTTCATCGGGTGCAGCCGATATCCACTCTGCCGCGAGACGCGCAACGACCTCTGGTCAGATCGGGGCGAAGCACTTGCCAAGCAGATCACCGCACACCTAGCGGAGTGGAACGAAGCAGACGATCCCTGACCGCGTCCCCGCGACCGCCGTGTCCGGCCCCGTCCCAGGCCCTCGATCTAATCCGTATAGTGGAGCATGATTCAGAAGAAGGCCTACGCTGGCGACAGGGGCTACCTGCCGGACTACCATCCGAATGCCAAGGGCAGGTCGGTGCTCGCCATCGTCTTGTCCGTGCTCGACGATTACCGTGATCACTGGCCGCTGACGATTCGGCAGGTGTTCTATCGATCCGTGGCCGCCCACGGCTATCCGAAGACGCAGCGCAAATACCTTGACCTGTGCCGGTACATCAGTACGTTCCGCAGGGCCGGACTCGTGCCCTGGTCGGCTATCCGAAATGACAGCGGGACGGCGGAGACACCGAACCACTACCGAGACGCAGACGAATTCCTCGCTCTAGTCCGGCGGGCCGCCGATGCCTACACCAAAGATAGGCTGGCGCTCCAGCAGGTATCCATCGAAGTCTGGTGCGAAGCGGCAGGTATGGTGCCGCAGCTTGTTCGGGTCGCAGCACCGTACTCGATTCCCGTCTACTCCTCTGGTGGATTCGATACGCTCACCGCCAAGTACGATCTGGTGCGACGGGCCGAGAACGCTCTGCCGAAGCGCACGGTCGTCCTGCACTTCGGCGACCATGACCCCTCCGGTGAAGCGCTGTTCAACGTGCTCGCCGAAGATGTCAACGCGTTCCTCTCCCCGCACGGGGCCGACTTCCGCCGCGTGGCGTTGACTCGCGATCAGGTCGAAGAGTACGACCTGCCCACAGATCTCGCCAAGAAGCTCGACACACGGACGGCTAGCTGGATGGGCCACACGTGCCAGCTTGAAGCGCTGCCGCCAGACATGATCGCCTCCCTGCTCCAGCAGGCCATCCTGGACATTCTCGATTCGGCGCTCCTGGCGAAGGCCGCACGCGCCGAGAAGCGTGAACGGGCCACGCTCCGTCGTCTACTGAACGGCACGGCCTAGCCCCGCGCCGCCCTGACCCCCTCGAACACTAGTGTGCTAGGGGTCGCCCTGCCCAACCCCCGCGAACTAGTTCGCTAGGCCCGCCCCGCGCCCGTTCGGGAACTAGTTCCCGAAGGGGGTGCCGCCCTCCCGTGGCACTAATGCCACCGGCCCCTCTCCCCTCCGGCCCGCGCCCGCGCCGATGGAGAATCCCTACCCATGCCGCGACCGGCAAGCCAGACTATCAACGATGGCTACCGACGTTGCTCCCGATGAACGCATCCGGCTGCTGACCCTACGCAAGAAGCTGCGCGGCGGCAGGATCGACGGCAGGCGTCGCATTCGCCAACGCGCCCTCGCCGCAGCGACAGGGATCGCACCAGAGGAACTCAGCCGCCTGCTCAGTGGCAGCCTCCCGCTGTCGGTACAAAGGTGGCAGCAACTAAAGCGCGCCATAGAAATGCTGGCTGCCCGGCAGGCGCAAGCGCAG
>CAZUGW010000387.1:0-3519 GCA_964620055.1 uncultured bacterium | reverse complement strand
CGTGATGCTCAGCCGTGAGCGGCAGCGTCTCCACCCCGCGGCGGTCGCGGTGACGGAGATATTGCCGGTAGGCGATGCCGAACACCCAGGTGGTGAACCGCGATCTCCCCCGGAACGAGCCGATGCCCTGCCACACGGCCACAAACGTCTCCTGCGCCAGGTCCTCGGCCGCCTCGGGATCGCGACACAGGCGGATCAGGAACCGGTGCACCGGGCCGAGCAGTCGCTCGACCACGACGAGGTAGGCCTGCTCCTCGCCCCGGCGAAGCCCCTCGATTGTCGCCCGCTCGATGTCAGCCACTTTGACCTCGGTCGCGGATTGCGCTTTCCACCCTGTATGTCGCCCGCGCGGGGAGAACGGTTCGGTGGAACGGAGTGCAGATTCGCCGCGGGACCGGCAATCGCCCATCGCTCCCGCTTCGCACCCCCTCCCCACGCAACTCACGCGCGCCAGGCCCCTCCCCAGACCCTATACCCTATACCCTAGACCCCCCGCCCTACGTAGCTCGAAGAGCGAAGTATGGTCTTGACAGATACATATTTCCTGCTATACTAGCATAATAAGCGTCATAGGCACGCCCCCAGGCGATTGCGCCAGAAAGGAGCCGCGAGATGGCCCACCTAACCTCATCAGCCTTCTCCCCTCTCCCCGCCCCTCCGCGTTCCCCCGCGGCCCACTCTGCGCGGGACCAACGGGCTGGCACCCTCGCGAACGCCCCTTTCCCCACCGCGGGAGTCTCCAATCCGAAGACTCTGTCTCCCAGAAATCCACCCCGAATCGTGGATTCCATCTCCCAGACCGGAGACTCCGGCTTCACCGTCTCTCTCCCCATGACCAGTATCGCAGCGCCAATCCTCCCCACCTCCAGGCCCCTGCCCCTAGCCGCAGCCGCACAGCCCCTCGCCTCTTCGCCTCCTCTCCTTCTCGACTCCTCGACTCTTCGACTCTCGCCGTCTCCCTCTGAGAGACCCAAACCGTCTCCGCGTAGACACCCCTTTGACCGCCCCGGCAGGAGACTCCACCCCCTCCCCCGAATCTCATTCCGGGCGCTTGGGACGCGCCCCACACCCGACCACTGCGCCCGCGCCCTGCGCGGGCGGCGCATCTAAGGAGGCCGTATCGTGACGACAGAGGTGACCGTGACGCCCAAGACCGTGCCGGCGGTGAAGACGAAGTACCGCTGCATTCAGACCGCGATCCCCGCGCCGGGTTCGATCCCGGTGCTGGAGGCCTTGTCTCGCGACGAGCCGCGCTCCATGCGGGGCCAGCCGCCCATCGTGTGGGACCACGCGGAGGGATTTCAGGTCCACGACGCCTATGGCAATACGTGGATGGACTGGAGTTCCGGCGTGCTGGTGGCGAACGCGGGGCACGGCCGCCGAGAGATCGTGGAGGCGATCTGTAAGCAGGCGCAAGAGGAGTTGATTCACAACTACTGCTTCCCCAGCAAGGTGCGCGCGCAACTCGTGAACAAGCTCGTGGAGCTCGCGCCGGAGGGGCTGAACAAGGTGTTCCTGCTCACCACCGGCGCGGAGACGACGGAGTGCGCCTTCAAACTCGCCCGCACCCACGGGCGCGCGGTGGGCGGTGATAAGAAGATCGCGATGGTGAGCTTCGAGGGCGCGTTCCACGGGCGGACGCTGGGGTCGCAGATGATGGGCGGCATCCCCGCTCTCAAGGAATGGATCGTCAACCTCGATCCCGACATGGTGCAGGTCCCCTTCCCCGACGGCTTCCGCAATACCGACACGACCTTTGATGGTTTCCTCAAGGCGCTGGAGGCGAAGGGATTCGGGCCGGAGCGGATTTGCGGCGTAATCACCGAGACCTACCAGGGCGGAAGCTGCGCCTTCTGGCCCACGGAGTTCGCGAAGCAGATGCGGGAGTGGTGCAATCAGCATGATATCGTGCTGATTTTCGACGAGGTGCAGGCCGGCTTCGGGCGCACCGGGAAGATGTGGGGATTCGAGCACTACGGCTTCGCGCCGGATGTCTATTGCTGCGGCAAGGGGATCACGAGTGGGCTGCCGCTCTCCGCGGTAATCGGCAAGCCGTCGCTGATGGACCAGTACCCGCCGGGCAGCATGACCAGCACGCACACGGGCAACCCGGTGTGCGCCGCGGCCGCGCTGGCGAACCTGGGAATCATCGTGCGAGAGGGCCTGGCGGAGAAGGCGGCGAAGACCGGCGCGGTGCTGCACGACGGACTGAATGCGATCAAGTGCCGCTTCCCCGTGGTGTGCGGCGCGGTGATGGGAAAGGGGATGGTGGCCGGGCTGCACCTGGTCAAGCCCGGTACGAAGGACCCGGACGCGGCGCTCGCCAAGGCGGTGGTGGACAAGTGCGTGGAGAAGGGCCTGCTGATGTTCGCGCCGGTCGGGTTCGGCGGCGGGACGGTGAAGATCGCGCCCCCGCTCATCACCCCTGAGGAGGCGGTGCGCGAAGGCCTCGACGTGCTGGCAGAAGCGATTCAGGAGGCCCTGTAGGGGCACGACATGTCGTGCCCTCTTGCATGACAACCAGGAGATGTAGCGGGCACGACATGTCGTGCCCGCCCCACAGGCAAACCAGGAGACAGAATATGGCTTGGGACAAGCGACTGAACGTACTCCTCATCGGTGGCGGGATGATCAGCCAGGAAGTGGTGATCCCCACGCTGCTGCAAGAGCGCATGCGCGGCGTGGTGGGCGACCTGCACATTTCGGCGCTGAACGCGAATATCATCAAGCAGTGCGAGGAGATTTTTCCGGGCGGGCAGTTCTACGGCTATCCCGACCCGAAGACCTATCCCCACGACCAGAACGAGCCGACGCTCTACCGCGAGGCGATGGCGAAGCTGGGCGAGCACGGCGTGGTCGTCGTCGCCACCCCCGATCACCTGCACACGAACATGACGCTGGAGGCGATCGAGGCGGGCTATGACGTGATCGTGATGAAGCCGCTCTGCCTGAAGGTGAACGAGGCGCATCAGGTCATCGCGCTGGCGGAGAAGAAGCAGCGCTATGTGGCCACCGACTACCACAAGCGGATGGATCGCGCGGTGCGGCTGGCGCGCTACCGGGTGCGGCGGGGTGACCTGGGGGAGATGCTGCACGGCCACGCCTGGATCGAGGAGCCGAAGTACATGCCGCTCAAGTTCTTCGGCCTGTGGGCGGAGAAGAGCAGCCCGTTCGAGTACGTCGGCGTGCACTATGTGGACGCGTGGTACTTCATCACCGGCCTCACCCCCAAGCGCGTCGCGGCCTGGGGGCAGAAGAAGTACCTGCCAAGTCAGGGCAGCGACGCCTACGACGCGGTGCAGGCCGTGGTGGAGTGGAACGACGGCTCGGTGCTGTGGATTCAGACCTCCTGGGTGTGCTCGGATAAGAACTCGGCCATGACCAACCAGGGCTTGCAGATCAGCGGCACGCTGGGCGAGTACTGGGCCGACCACAATTTCCGCAACGTGCCGATGCCCACCGAGAGCGAGGGCTTCCAGCAGATCACGCCTGAACAGCTCAAGGAGCTGATGAAGAATG